>PMSP01000400.1 GCA_003168315.1 Opitutaceae bacterium | reverse complement strand
GATCAGGCAGGCCGCGGCGCCCATGGCGGAGGCCTCCTCGAACTTGTAGGTCCAGCGCCCGTAGTAGGTCATGGCCTTCCCCTTGAACATGGAGTCGTCCAGTTTCGTCGGGTCCTTCGGGTCGCGGACCGGCGGGTCGTTCACGAGGACGATGACCGTCTTGCCGCGCACGTCGACGCCCTTGAAGTCGTCCCACCCGTACTCCGGCGCGACGCACCCGTAGCCGATGAAGACGATGTCGCTGTCCTTCACCTCGACGGTCGGGGTCACGTGGCGGGAGACGGCGACGTAGTCGTTCAGGATCGCGGGGGTGAGCGCCTTGCCTCCGGCCTCGAACGTTGCGCTGGTAGTCGAGACGACGCCCACCATCGGGACCTTCTGGATGAACGTGCCGTCGGGATTTCCGGGCTGGAGGCCGAGCTTCGTGAACTCCCCCTGGATGTAGGCGACCGACTTGTCCTCACCGGGCGTCCCGGGCCCGCGCCCCTCGAAGTCATCGGAGGAGAGGACCCTGATGTGCTCGAGCATCCGGGCTGCCGCAGCCGCGCCTTGGTCCGATGGGGGAGTCTGAGCGGCCGCCGTCGCGGCCGCGGTGAGGACGAGAGCCAGTCCAGGGTATAGTCGCATCGGCCGAATGTCCCCTTTGGGGGCGAAAATGGCAATCCCGGGCGACATCAAGTTCCCGGGATAGGCCCCATGGCCCTGTCCAAGTTTGACTGAGACGTCCGGGCCGTGGCACCCTGACGCCCGCTCGCGAAAAAAACAGAGGCAATGCCGATACTTGAGTTCCACAGTCCCGACAACCAGCGGATCCACCCGTTTTGCGCGGGGCCTGCCCCGGCCGTCCGCAGCCCGAGACCTTTCGATCACCCATGAGCAACTACATGCCAGAGCTGGTGCGGCGGATTGATGCGGCCAAGACCGCGGTGCAGATGGAGACGGGGCTCCTGCACCGGGAATTCGGCCGTGCCAAGAGCCGCTGGAAGAGCGACGGGACACGGGTGACCGCCGTCGACATCGCGATTTCGGAGAACATCTTCAAGGCGCTGCGCGCGAAGTTCCCCGGGGACCAGATGTTCAGCGAGGAGCTGCCGGAGGGAGGCGGGCCGATCCCGGTCACGTCGCGCTTCGGCTGGGTCCTCGACCCGATCGACGGGACCAACAATTTCGCCCTCGGGATCCCGTACTGCGCGATCTCCCTCGCCCTCATCGTCCACGGGGAGCCCGTGTACGGCGTCGTCTACGACTTCAGCCGCCGGGTGCTGATGCACGGCGGCCCGGGCTTCGGCATGTTTGACGGCGACCGCAGGCCGGTCGTCGTCTCCGAGAAGCCGACCCCGGAGACCCTGATCGGCTTCCATAGCCCCACGGACAAGGCGATGGTCCCCGCGGCCGACGCCGTCCTCACGCATTTCAAGATCCGGGGCCTGGGGAGCGCGACGCTCCACCTCGCCTACGTCGCCGCGGGCCTGTTCGGCGGGGCCGTGGACTTCAACGTGAAGATCTGGGACCTGGCGGCCGCCATCCCGCTCTGCCGCGCCGCGGGCGGCGAGGTGATCTTCATAAACGGGGAGCAGCTGCCGATGAAGGTGTTCGACCTGAAGATGAAGCGCATCATGTACGTCGCAGGCGCCCCCCCGATGGCGTCCCAGCTGGCAAAGCTCATCGCCGTCCGCTAGCCCTCAGACCAGGTATTCCTTCAGCGGGACGGGGTCTATGATCTTCGCGGAGGGAAGCAGGATGGCGAGCTGCTGGGCGAACCACTCGCGGGCGGCCGGGTCGCCGTGCGTGAGGACGATGCTCCTTGCGCCGGTCTGCACCGCAAACTGCAGGAGCTCCTCGCGGTCCGCGTGGCCGCTCAGCTCGAACCGCTCGACGCGGGCCTTGATCTTCGTCTTCACGTGGGCGGTCTCGAAGAGGAACGTGTCGCCCGGCTTCGAGGCCAGGAGCTTCCCTCCGGGGGTGTCCGGGTCGCAGTAGCCGACGAATCCGATGGTGTTGCCCGCGTGGCCGAGGAGACCCGAGGCCAGCGTGTAGCTCGGCGTGCGCTCGACGAGCATCCCGGAGCTGATGATGTAGAGGGCGTTCTGCTTCGGGTCCTCCCCGGGGGTGAGCACGCGCGGCAGCGGCCGGATCTTCAGCTCCTTGACGATCCCGCGGTTGAACTGGACGTGCTTCGTCTTGCGGCTGATCTCGTCGAAGTAGTCGACCAGGTCCATGCCGAGCCCCGAGCCGTAGATGGGGCACTCGACCAGCCGGCGGAACTTCCGGGCGTCGTGGACGATCGAGAGCACCTCCTGCATGCGGCCGAGCGCGAAGACCGGGATGAGGAAGGACCCGCCGCGCTGGATCGTGTCGTTGATCGACTCGACGAGGCGGGCCATCTCGGCGCCCCGGGTCTTCTCCAGCGTGCGCTCGGTCGTGCCTCGGGTGGTCTCCATGACGAGCGTGTCGAAGTGGCCCGCCGGGAACTTGGCGCCCGGCAGCGTCCGCTGGTTCTCGAAGAGGACGTCGCCCGTGAAGAAAATCGCCCGGTGCTTGTGCCGGATCTCGACCGCGGCGGCGCCCGCGACGTGCCCGGCGGGGTGCAGGATGAACTCGATCTCGTCCCGGCCGCCCTTGAACTTCTTCACCTGGCCGAACGCAAGGCCGGTTAGCCGCCTCGAGATGCGGTCGATCTCCTCGTGCGTGAAGAGGGGGTAGTCGGGGATGTCCTGGTCCTCGCGCTGGCGCATCATGACGCTCGCCGAGTTGTGCAGCATCCGCTCGATCAGCATCCGGCTCGAGGTCGTCATGACGACCGTCGCGTTCGGATGCTCCCTCATTACCAGCGGCAGGCTGCCGATGTGGTCCAGGTGGCAGTGGGTGACGATGATCAGGTCCAGGTGCTTGCCCCTGAGGGGCGAATGGTCCGGGGCGGCGCGCCGCCCGACCTTCTTCGGGTGCAGGCCCGAGTCTATCAGAATGTTCAGGTCGCCCAGCTGGATGAACATCGAATTGGCGCCAATGCCGCCATCGCGATTCAGGTCAGTGAGCTTCATTAATGCCGCGGATTTAGGAGGGTGTGCCGCAACTATTCAAGCGCAGCCCACGCAAAAGGCCGAAATTAATGCTCACCGGGGCACGACGAGGTCGAACGGGGGGAGGAGCACGTGAACCTTGGACCCGGAATCGTCCACGCCGTGGAAACCCCCCATGACGTGGGCGTCGCAGCCGGTGACATGGTGGCTGTTGTAGG
>PMSP01000272.1 GCA_003168315.1 Opitutaceae bacterium | reverse complement strand
GTGGTCGATATGCTGGCATGGCCGAGCATCTCCTGGATCGAGCGCAGGTCGGCGCCCCCCGTCAGGAGGTGGGTCGCGAAGGAGTGGCGCAGGAGGTGGGGCTTCACCCCCTTCGTGATCCCCGCCCGCTTCGCGTGCTTCTTCACGATCCCCCAGAGGGCCACCCGAGAGAGGGAGGTCCCCCGGCTGCTGAGGAAGAGCTCGCTGCGCGTCCTCGGCTTCACGTAGTGCGGGCGCCCCGAAGCGATCCAGGCGGCGACCGCGTCCCTGGCCCGGCCGCCGATCGGGACCACCCGCTCCTTGGAGCCCTTGCCGAAGACCCGGGCAAAGCCGTTCTCCAGGTCGACCTGCTGGAGGGTGAGCGCGGCGAGCTCCGAAACCCGCAGCCCGCTCGAGTAGAACAGCTCAAGGAGCCCGCGGTCGCGGAGCGACGCGGGGTCCCCGCCGGAGGGGGATGCGAGGAGCCGGCCGATCTCGGCCGGGGTGAGGGTCTGGGGAAGGCGCCTGGCCGGCTTCGGGCCGGTGAGGAGCGCCGTGAAGTCGTCCGGGCGCAGCCGCTCCCTGACCATGAACCTCGCGAACATCCTGAGGGCCGTCAGCTTGCGCGCCTGGCTCGACGCGGCGCCGCGGCTGAGCGAGCGCACCCAGGCCCCGGCGTCCACGGCGCTCACCGAGCGCCAGTCCGCCACCTTCCTCTGCGCCAGGAAGCCGGCGCACTGGCACAGGTCGCGCTGGTAGCTCTCGCGGGTGTTCGGCGACAGCCCGCGCTCCAGGTCCAGGTACGCGAGGTATGCGTCGATGTCGGACGCAAAGGCGCTCGGTNNCCCTGCTCCTTCATGCGGAACGTGATCCGCGCCTTCTCCAGGTCGTAGGGGCTCATCTCCATCTTCACCGTGTCGCCCGCGGCGATCTTGATGAAGTTCTTCCTCAATTTCCCCGAGATATGGGCAAGGACCACGTGGCCCGGGCTCTTCAGCAGCTCAACCTTGAACATCGTCCCCGGAAGGACGGCCACGACCTTGCCCTCGACTTCAATCGCGTCGTTATCGGGCATGGGTCGGGGAGGCCTGGGTCATCGCTTGTCGGGGAGGTTCCAAAGGTGGACTGTCTAGAGGCGTCATCCCCCCCTCGGAGTCAAGGATTTACCTCTGGGAATCGGGGCAGCCGGCCTACTTGATGCCGAGCCGGCGCCTCATGAAGGCCTTCATGGCGGCCGGGATGAACACGGGCTTGTAGAGCACGTGGACCGTCCCGTCCTTCAGGGTCACCGTGAAGCGGTAGACCCGCACGTTGTTGTCGAGGTTCAGCATCCACTGCACGTGCTCGTCGTCCGGGGCAAACGGCCGGCTGAATCCCCCCCAGATGTTGGCCTTCGCGAACTTCGGGTTGTCGTCCTCGAAGATCTGCAGGATAGGGTCCTCGGTGTCGTCCTCGATGACGATCTTAGCCGGCACCGCCCCCGGCTTGAACTGGACGACGAACGTGTACGCGAGCGTCTTCGGCTTGTCCGGGTCGGCCTCCCAGGGGGCGAACTGGAGCGAGTTGACGGTCACGACCTCGTCGGTGACCGGGGCCGGCGCCGTGCTGAGCGGGACCTCGAGCTTCTGGCCGTCGGCCGCCGTCACCGATACGGCGACGCTCGGCTGCATGAGGCAGCCGCCGAGGGCGAGGGCGGCGAGCGCGAGGGCCCCGGCAAGGGCGGCCGGGGACGACCCTCTCGAGGCGAAGTTTCTTTGCTGCAGGGGCATGGGGCACGTTCCGCGAGCGCACGCGCCACGGCAAGCCGCAAGAGCCCGCCTCATGAACCCGCGGGCAGCCGGGCGCGCAGGGTGTCGGACCCGGGGGAGCTCTCGAGGATCACGCCCAGGCCGTCCGGCTCCGCCGCGCCGCCCTCGACCGACTCGACCGAGCGGACGCCGGCCAATTGAAGCCGCCATTTCTTGGCCGAGCCCTCGAGCGAGGCCTCGATCGAGCGGCCCCTGCGGTGGACGGTCAGGGTGGCTGCGGTCCTCCCCTTGAGGTCCGTGACGGTCGCCGAGGCCTCCGCCCCGTCCGCGAGCGCGTAGACCCTGAAGGTGACGCCGTCCGGGTAGGGGTAGTCCGGCCTGTCGTCGACAGACCCCATGGCAAGGACCCGGCCGGGACGGACGAAGATCGGCATGCCGAGGAAGCCGTAGGTCCCGTGGTGCCAGCGGCCGCCCTGCTGGACCTCCCCCGTAAGGAGGTGGGTCCACGATCCCGCCGGGAGGTAGTAGTCGACCCTCCCGCTATCCGAGAACACCGGCGCAACGAGGAGGGAGTCGCCGAGCATGTACTGGCGCTCAAGCGTGTCGCTCGCCGGGTCGCCCGGGAACTCGAGGATCATCGCCCGCATGACGGGGATGCCGGCCTCGTGCGCCTCGACCGCCTTCGAGAAGAGGTACGGCATCAGCCTGCACTTGAGCTTCGTGAAGAGCCGCAGGACGTCGCACGCCTCGTCGTCGTAGTTCCATGGCACGCGGTAGGACGCGCTCCCATGGAGCCGGCTGTGCGAGGACATGAGGCCAAAAGCGAGCCAGCGCTTGTAGACCGCCACCGGGGGCGTCCCCTCGAAGCCGCCGATGTCGTGGCTCCAGAAGCCGAAGCCGCAGAGACCGAGGGACAGCCCCCCCCTCAAGCTCTCGGCCATCGACTCGAACGTGGACTGGCTGTCGCCCCCCCAGTGGACCGGCAGGCGCTGGCCCGATGCGTGCGACGACCGGGCGAAGACGAGCGCCTCCCCCTTGCCCCGCTCCTCCTCGAGGAGGTCGAAGACGGCCTCGTTGTAGAGGATCGAGTAGTGGTTGTGCATCTTCACCGGGTCCGAGCCGTCGAAGTAGGCGACGTCCGTCGGGATGCGCTCGCCGAAGTCCGACTTGAAGGCGTCGACGCCCATCCCGGCGAGGCGCCGGAGGTGCCCCTGGTACCAGGCGCGCGCCGCCGGGTTCGTGAAGTCGACGATTCCCATCCCCGGCTGCCAGAGGTCGGTCTGCCAGACGCTCCCGTCCGCCCTCTTCAGGAGGTATCCCTTCCTCGCGGCGTCCGCGAAAATCGACGAGCGCTGGCCGATGTAGGGGTTGATCCAGACGCAGACCCTCAGGCCGCGCGCGTGGAGCCTCTTCAGCATCCCGGCCGGGTCCGGGAACACCCGGGAGTCCCACTGGAAGTCGCACCAGTCGAACTCGCGCATCCAGAAGCAGTCGAAGTGGAAGACGCTGAGCGGCAGGTCGCGCGACTTCATCCCCTCGATGAAGCTGGTCGCGGTCCCCTCGTCGTAGCTCGTCGTGAAGGAGGTGGTCAGCCACAGCCCGAAGGACCACGCCGGCGGGAGCGCGGGCCGGCCCGTCAGGGCCGTCAGCCGGGAAAGGATCGCCTTCGGGTCCGGCCCGTTGATGACGAAGTACTCGAGGCTCTGCCCGGGGATGCTGAACTGCACGCGCCCGAGCTTCTCCGTGGCGACCTCGAAGGAGACGGGGCCCGTCTCGTTA
>PMSP01000028.1 GCA_003168315.1 Opitutaceae bacterium | reverse complement strand
CGTGGGGCGACCCCGCGAGCCATGACTCCGCGCTCCTCATCACGCTTCCCCCCGGCGCCTACACGGCGGCCGCGACCGGTGCGAGCGGGGACACGGGCGTGGCGATCGTCGAGGTCTACGAGGTGCCGTAGCCCTACCTGTTATTGTCCCAGACGGGCGCAAACTTGGACCTCCCGTCGCCCATCCGGGTGACGGGGCCGGTGACGAGGACGCGGTAGTCGCTGTAGGGGATCGTGGACAGGCCGCCTGTCGGCCGAAGCTTTCCCTTCCATGACCTTCCCGGATGGCCCCAGAGGCCCTCCGCGTAGACCGGCTGGCCCTGCGCGATGTCGACCAGGACCATTCCGTAGCGCTGGAGTGCGACGCAGACGATCCGCTCCTCGGGCGTCAGCGGAAACCGCGACAGGTCGAGCGCAGGATCGAGCTGGATCACGCTCCCCTCGGGGATCCCTCCCTCGACGAAACCGTCCGTCCACGCGGCCGGGAACACGAATTCCTTGTAGGCGCAGAAGCGGGAGGCTGCCGCGACCTTGTGGCGGATCTCACCGGCCATCACCTCGTCGTACATGATGAGCCCGGCGACCGCCGGGACCCCCGCGGCCCGGCTGGGCCCGTGGAAGTGGACGCTTTCCCCGTCAACGACCCCGATTGCCTCGGTCGTGAAGACCCCCGGGCCGTCGGAGGGATAGATCATGCCCGTTGCGGACTTCCAGGTCCCGTCGGGGTTTCTGGAGAGGGCCCACATGTCCCACACGAGCTTCCTGTCCCAGTCGACTACGGCCATGTGCGAGTCCGTCTGCGGGTCGGGAGAGGCCGTGTTCGGGATCGGCACGAGGTTGAAGTCCTTCCCGTGCCCGAAATACCGGCGGTTCGTGTGCCACCGCGCCTGTTCCCCGGGCGTGAGGGCGACGAGGCCGACCTTAACCAGCGGCGTGTCCCGGTTCACCTCGTAGACCGGGATCGTCCACTGCTCGCAGTTAATGAGGAAGTTCTCCCCGCTCTTCTCCGTTTCAAGGAGCTTGATCCAGCGCTCCGTCCTCGGGTCGACCCTTGCGTCCGAGGGAATGGGCTGGTTCCAGAAGCTGTCGTCGGCGAAGAAGCGGTGGGGCGGCGTCGCTCCTGCCTCCGCCGCGCGTCCCTGCGCAGTGGCCCCGGCGATTCCGAGGAAGGCCACGAGAAGGGAGATGACGGGTTTCGGGAGTGGTCTCGGGGGCATGAGTTAACGATGAGCCAAGAAGACGGGGTTAGGCGAAAGATCGTGTTGGTGCGTCCCCTTGTTGGCGAGGGACGATTGCCATATCGACCCGTGCCCGAAGGGGCAGCTTTCGATCGCAGGACCGCTCGGCCCCCAATCACTTCCCCGACACGACTCCCAAGGACTCCAACGGGCCCACGTCGACATGCCCGAGGGGAACCGGCTTTCGGACGAGCCCACGCGTGTCCTGGCCAAAGTACCGCGAGGCGTAATCCGCCATGATCGGCAGGTCCTTGTCAAACGCGTGGTGCCTCTGGCGGATGCTGAATCGGGTTTCCCAGAAAAGCTTGTGCTGCTTTTTCTTCCACATCAGCTGGAAATCATAGGCCATCAGGACCACAAAATACCGGTTGTCCTCTATCTCGGAGATCAAGTCATCCCTCTTCGCGCTGAGCGCGGTTCCCCGGAGGTAGTTCCCGAGCTCGGTCCCGATCGCGTCATCGTAGTCATAGCCGAGCAGCTTTGCCGTCGCAAAATTGACCTGGTCCCTCTGCTCGTTGACCATCGTGAGAAGGGTTGTCGCTGACGACAGGTCGGCCATCTGGTCGTCCCTCAGGCCCTCGTTGGCATTCGCGGAATGGAAGCCCGTGGCCTTTCCCGACGACGATCCGGCGGCTATGGCCTTCGCCAGGTTCTGGGTCTGCGCGATCTTGGTCTGAATGGAGCTGAAATTGTTGTAGGCCGAGGAGCTCGAGATGGCCTCGGGAACGAATGTCAGCCCCCAGTAGACCATGATCACGAGCTTCGTCTTGGCGGGATCCTTCGCGGGCAGGTAATTCTGGTTTGCCAGCGGCTTCGCGATCACGTGCGCCACGTCGGAGAACGTGAGGGGATCAATCGTCTCGTCCACCATGGGTCCGCCGTAATGGCCGCCGTCGCCAAATGCGTAGAACTCGACCGGGTAGGAGCCGTTGGCGAGCCGTGTGCGGACATAGTCGCTGCTGACCTTCGCCGAGACGGCCGTGATATCCTCGACAGGCGAGTCCGTGGCGCGGAGCGTCGCCCCACTTCCCGCCATGAAAAGGAGTCCCGCCGCGCTAAGCGAAACGAGGCCCAAGCCGGATTTCATCCCGATAAGGTGCACTTTCATTTCCCGGGCACTATGCCCAGCGATTCGATCGGGCCCACCTCGACGCGCCCGAGGGGAACGGCCTTCCGGACTAGCCCGCGCGTGTCCTGGCCAAAGTACTGCGAGGCGAACTGCGCCATGATCGGCAGGTCCTTGTCGAACGCATGGTGCCTCTGGCATATGCTGAACCGGGTTTCCCAAAGGAGCTTGTGCTTCTTCTGCTTCCACATGAGCTGGAAATCATAGGCCATCAGGACGACAAAATAACGGTTGTCCTCGACCTCGGAAATCAGGTCATCCCTCCTTGCGCTGAGCGCGGTACCCCGGAGGTAGTTCCCGAGCTCGGTCCCCACGGCGTCGTCGTAGTCGTAGCCCAGCATCTTCGCCGTCGCAAAATTGGTCTGGTCCCGCTGCTCGTTCAGCATGCTGAGCATTGTTTCCGCGGATGACACTTCGGCCAACTGGTCGTCGCGAAGCCCCGCGTTGTTGTTCTTCGAATGGTAGCCTTTGCCTCCACCTCCGCCCCCGGCCCCTGCGGCGGCCTGGATCTGAGCAATCTTGTTTTGGATGGCGTTGAAATTCTGGTATACCGCAGAGCTGGAAATGGGCGCCGGAACGAAGGTGAGTCCCCAGTAGACCATGATCACGAGCTTTGTCTTGGCCGGATCCTTTGCGGGGAGGTAATTCTGTTCCGCCAGGGGCCTCGCTATCACGTGCGCCACCTCGGTGAACTTGAGCGGATCTATCGACTGGTCCACCATCGGACCCCCGAAATGGCCGCCGTCGCCAAAGGCATAGAATTCAACGGGGTACGAGCCGTCGGCGAGCCTCGTGCGGATGTAGTCGCTGCTGACCTTGGCCGAGACGGCCGTTATGTCCTCGACCGGAGAATTCGTAGCCTGGATCTGGGCGGCGCTGCCCAGCAGAAGGGCAATTCCCGCCGTTGTGAATGGCGCCGACCTCAGGCTTGATCTCGTCCTCATGGGATAGTTGACGGTTGTAATGCGTTTTTCAGCCGGAACGACGCATCACGACATTGCTCAGCCTGTGCCAAAGCCTGATATGCTTTCTCAAAGCATTAATCAGCAATCGATTCGGAAATAACTTCAACCGTTCATTCTCTTGCGCCCGGCTGATATCGGGTGAATACGACAAATTCGGCAAAACAGGAGATCGGGTTATTTGGGCTGATTTCCCAACTGGCCATGTTGTCTGGGTCTAAACCCCCGCGAGCTTCTTAGCACCCTTGCTCTCAAATGGAAAATGGTCGGGGCGGCGAGATTCGAACTCGCGAC
>PMSP01000155.1 GCA_003168315.1 Opitutaceae bacterium | reverse complement strand
GTCCCCCATTACACCATCCACGGGATGGTGGTGCGCCACGGCGAGGCGTTCACGATCTCGGACTCGCTCACGGTCTGGAAAGGCAAGAGGGCCGTGTACAGGCCGACGGTCCACTACGCCTACTGCCCCTGCGACGAGGCGGTCGTCTCTCTCAACGAGCTGCGCGGCCGCAACTATGGGCTGCAGCCGAAGCTCCGCATCATGAACGACGAGATCACCAAGGGAGCCGACATCCTCGGCGCCCTCATCATGGGCCACCGCTACAAGTCCTGGTGGGTGGGCTCCGACCTGACGATCGAGGAGTCCCGCCGACTGGTGCCGCACCAGAACGCGACGACCATGCAGGTGGCGATCTCGGTCGTGGCCGCCACAAAGTGGATGATCGCCAACCCCGAGGAGGGCGTCAGGGTGCCAGACGAGCTCCCGCACGAGTACATCCTGGAGGTCTCGAAGCCGTACCTCGGCAACTGGATCTCCGTCCGCTCGGACTGGACGCCGCTGCGCGACTACAAGAACGCCTTCAGCGGGTTCAACAAGCCGGACTTCGACGCCAGGGACCCGTGGCAGTTCAAGAACTTCCTCGTGAAGGACGGCGACTGAGCCCCGGCGCCCTCCCCGTCCAGGCGATGATCACGAAGGCCCAACTGCAGAGGCTCGGCCGCGAGCACGGGACGCCGCTCTTTGTCGTCGACCACGAGGCCCTGCGCGGCAACTACCGCGAGTTCCGCCGGTACCTGCCCCGCATCCAGGCCTACTTCGCCGTGAAGGCGAACCCGCTGCCGGAGATCGTGCGGACCTTCTACCGGGAGGGGGCGAGCTTCGACGTGGCCTCGATGCCCGAGTTCAACATCGTCTACGCCAACATCCGCGGGATGGCGCCGAAGAAGCGCCAGGACTGGATCTGGGACAAGATCATCTACGCGAACCCGAACAAGCCGGTGGAGACCCTGGAGGAGCTGAACAAGTACAAGCCCCTGGTCACCTTCGACAACGCGGAGGAGCTCCACAAGATCAGGAAGCATGCCCCGCAGGCGGGGGTCGCCCTTCGTATCAAGGTTGCCAATACAGGAGCCATGGTGGAGCTCTCGTCCAAGTTCGGCGCGGCGCCGGGCGAGGCCGTCGACCTGATCCTCCTCGCCGAGAGGCTCGGCCTCACCTGCGAGGGCCTGAGCTTCCACGTTGGGAGCCAGACGACAAACTTCGACAACTACGTGCAGGCGCTCGCCCTCTGCTCCAGCATCTTCAACGAGGCGAGGGACCGGGGCTACATGAAGATGAACCTGGTCGACATCGGCGGCGGGTTCCCCGCACGCTACGACGACACGGTGAAGCCCTTCCGCGAGCTGGCCAAGGTCATCAACAACGAGCTCGGGCGCCTCTTCCCGAAGGAGATCCAGATCCTGGCCGAGCCCGGCCGCTTCCTGGTCGCGAACGCCGGCTACACGGTCTCCAAGGTGATCGGCAAGGCGATCCGCGACGGGAAGCCGAGCTACTACATCGACGACGGCGTCTACCACTCCTACTCGGGCGTCATCTTCGACCACTGCAAGTACCCGGTCCGGGCGTTCAGGAAGGGCCCGACCAAGCTGAGCGCCGTCTACGGCCCCACCTGCGACGCCCTGGACGTGGTCTCGATGGCCGAGAACCTGCCCGAGCTCGAGCGGGATGACCTGGTCTACAGCGAGAAGATCGGCGCCTACAGCCATGCGTCCTCGACCCACTTCAACGGGTTCCCACCGGCCAAGGTCGTCCACGTGAACGTGGATCCCTGCTGCGCGCGGCGACGAAGACCCGGGGACTTCGGGCCGTTCTCCCCGCCCTCGCCGTGCTGGCCCTCTTCGCGGCGGCCGCGCCGCGCTCGGCCGGCCAGGACTCGCGCCGCAAGCAGGAGATCGCCTTCGGCGAGCTGCCGGCCCGGAAGGTCGGGGACGCCCCGTTCGACCTCTCCGCCAAGGCGACCTCCGGGCTTCCCGTGACCTTCGTCCTCGTCTCGGGGCCGGCCGTCCTCGACGGAAGGAACCTGAGGCTCACCGACAGGCCGGGCCTGGTCGTCGTCCGGGCGACGCAGCCGGGCAACGGCGTGTTCCTGCCCGCCGTGTCCGCCGAGCGCGCCTTCACCGTCAGCGGGCGGCCCTCCGCGCCCACGATCACGCTCGAGCCCGAGGGAAGCGCCGTCGGGATCGGCGACCTGGTCCTCCTTTCCGCCGACGCGACCGGCGAGCCCCCGCCGTCCTTCCAGTGGCGCAAGGACGGGAACCCTATCACGGGCGCCACCCAGAGGCAGTTCTCCCTCGCGTCGGCGGCCGCGTCGGACGCCGGGACCTACGACGTCGTCGCGACGAACCCGCTCGGCAGCTCGACCAGCGAGCGGGCGCGGGTCACGGTCGGGAAAAGGAGCCAGACGATCTCCTTCCAGGGGGCGACCAGCGCCGCGGCCGGCCAGCCGGTCATCTTGAACGCCACGGCGTCCTCCGGGCTCCCGGTTCGCTTCGACGTGGTTTCAGGGACGGCGACCGTGAACGGCGCGGTCCTCATGTCCACGCTCGGCGGGACGGTGGTCGTCCAGGCGACCCAGGCGGGGGATTCCAACTACGAGGCGGCGACGCCGGTCATGCAGACCTTCATCATCACGTCCGGCCCGACGGGCCAGGTGATCCATTAGGGCTTACCCGGGAGGGTGAGCGTCGGGATGAGCGGCGCCGTCAGGGGCGCCGGCGCCGGCGGGCGGATCTGGAGCGTGCGCGCCGCGAACGGGCTCGCGGCGTCGATCTGCATCTCCTGCTCGGCGAGCTGCTGGACCTCCATCCCGCGGCCGGCGGCGACCGCGAGCTCGGCCAGCTGGTAGCCCGCCTCGCAGCGGATCGCGCTCAGCTCGGTCGTGTCGTTGAAGATCTGGCGCAGGTTCGTCTCGGCCTCGGCCGGCTTGCCGGACAGGGCGAGGGAGACCCCGAGCCCGAGCTTCGCGTGGCCCCTCACGGGGCCCGGCGGGAGGTCGGAAACCGCCGCCGAGTAGGCGTTCGCGGCGTCCGTGTACTTCCCGGCGGTGAAGGCGGCGTCGGCAATCATCTGCTCGGCGACCCCGGTCAGGGGGTGGCCGGGATGGCTCGAGGCGAAGCTCCGGTAGGCGTCCGGGGTCGTGCATTCCTCAAAGTCCTTCTGGATCCCAAGTTCCTTCTGGGCATTGACATACTCCCAGCCGCCCTTGGCCAGGATGGCCAGGAGGACCACGCCGCAGGTGATGTAGAGGAGGCTCCCGTAGCGGTCCCAGGCCCGCTTCAGGCGCACCTCGGGCGAGGGGGGAATTGCGGCGTTCTCGGAGGCTTTGGGGGCTAGTGTCATGGGCATGGGCTGTGGGTCTTCCTTTGGGAACTGGCGACTCAAGCAAAACGCCGGGCCCCTGTAAACCCGGAAACCGCCCTCCCCTTCAGACGGCGCTGACGTTGCCCCTGTAGTCCTGGATCGGGCGGACCCCGAGGGGCTTCGTCTTCAGGGCCCGGATGCCGTCCACGGCCGCGCGGGCCGCCATGATGGTCGTCATGATGCAGACATTGTGGGCGTAGACGGCGGCGCGGATCGTGTTCTCGTCCCGCCTCGGGATGAGGCCGCCCGGCGTGTTGATGACGAGCTGGATCTGGCCGTTCTTGATCATGTCGACCGCGTTCGGGCGCCCCTCGCTTATCTTCGCTATCCGCTTCACGGCGACCCCGCTGTCGGCGAGCGTCTTGGCGGTGCCGCTGGTCGAGTAGATCGTGAAGCCCATCCCCTCAAGGGCCCGGCCGATCGTGACGGCGTGCATCTTGTCCGAGTCCTTTACGCTCAGGAACACGTTCCCCCCGGTCGGCAGCCCCGGCTTCGCCGCGGCCTGCGCCTTCGCGAAGGCTATCCCCAGGTCGGCGTCGAGGCCCATCACCTCGCCGGTCGAGCGCATCTCCGGGCCGAGCGCGATCGTCGCACCGGGGAACCGGACGAAAGGGAAGACCGCCTCCTTGACGCACCAGTGCTTCGGGACCACCTCGCGCGTGAAGCCGAGCTCGGCGAGCGTCATCCCGGCCATCACCTTCGCCGCGATCTTTGCGAGCGGGGCGCCGATCGCCTTGGCGACGAAGGGCACGGTGCGGGACGCCCTCGGGTTCACCTCGAGGACGTAGAGGTCCCCGCCCTTGATCGCGAACTGGACGTTCATGAGGCCGATCACCCTGAGCTCCCGGGCGAGCGCGTGCGTCGCCTGGCGCACCGCGGCGAGCATCTCGGCCCCGAGCGTGTGGGGCGGCATGACCATCGCCGCGTCGCCCGAGTGGACGCCCGCGAACTCGATGTGCTCCAGCATGCCCCCGATGACGCTCGCCTTCCCGTCGCTCAGGCAGTCGACGTCGAGCTCGATCGCGTCCTCGAGGAACTTGTCGATCAGGACCGGCTTGCCCGGCATGACCTCGAAGACCTGCTTAACGACGGCGCGCAGGTCCTCCTCGCTGTAGACGATGAACATGCCCCGCCCGCCGAGGACGAACGACGGCCGCAGGAGGACCGGGTAGCCCACCTCCCTGGCGAAGCTCTCCGCCTCGCCCTCGCTCATCGCGGTCCGGTTCGCCGGCTGGCGCAGCTTCAGCTTGTCCAGCACCGCCGCGAACAGCTTCCGGTCCTCGGCGACCTCGATCGACTCCGGCGAGGTCCCGATGATCGCGACGCCGTTCGCCTTGAGCGCGGCGGCGAGGTTGAGCGGCGTCTGGCCGCCGA
>PMSP01000227.1 GCA_003168315.1 Opitutaceae bacterium | reverse complement strand
GCTTCCTCGCTGCCCTTGGAGAGGGTCTCGATCTTGTCGGCCGAGACGCCGATCGAGACGAGGTACTTCTTGGCGGAACTCGCCCGGTGGTCGCCGAGGCCCAGGTTGTACTCCGAGGTGCCGCGCCAGTCGCAGTGGCCCTCGAGCAGGAGACGGTACTGGGGATTCTTGTCCAGGTAGTCCTTGGCGGCCTGGAGCTTCGGGCGCTCGGCGGCGGTTATCGCGTCGCGGTCGAAGGCAAAGTATACCGGCTGCAGGAGCCCGCGGATCGTGTTCGCGTCCTCGAGAATGTTCGGGTCGCGCGACTGGAGCTGGGAGTTGGCGTCCGCCGTCGTCGACACGTCCGTAGGCGTGAGGTTTCCGCCGCCGCCGGACTGGGGTCCCAGGGCCGTCGAGCTCGGGTCTGGGCGAACCGGCTTCTTGTGGCAGCCGCAAAGGACGGCGGCGGCACTGGCGGCGAGGATGCAGAGCGACTTGGAGGCTAATTTCATGTGGTTGTTGAAATGACTAAACCGAAGGGGAACATTTTTGGCCAAACTTTTGATCGCCGCAAGAACTTAAGAGGGAAAGTCAGCTTCGGCCCCGGTCGTCCATAAGCCCGCGCTCCAGAGCATGGCGGGTGAGGCTGGCGACGTCATGGATGTTGAGCTTGCGCATCAGGTTTGTGCGGTGGTTGTCGACCGTCTTGGCGCTGATCCCGAGCTTCGCGGCGATTTCCTTGGTCGTATGGCCCTCGGCGACCAGCTGCAGGATCTCCCGCTCGCGCTCGGTCAGGAAATCGGGCGAACCGCCCGATTCCGGGTTGGCGACCACGTTCCTGAGGACGCTGGCGATGGCCGGACCGAAATAGGTCCCACCCAATGCGATGGTGGCCAGCCCTTTCTTGAACTCGGTGAAGCCGGCCGTCTTCTCGACGAACCCGTGGGCGCCGGCCTCCAGCATCTGCCGGACGACGACGGCGTCCTCGTGGCCCGAGAACACGAGTACCCGCAGCGCCGGGAGCTTGCGGACCAGCCTGCGCAGGAGCTCGACGCCGTTCAGGCCGGGCAGCTTGGCGTCCAGGACGACCAGATCGGGCTTGAGCTCGAGGCACATCTGAAGGCCCGCCTGGCCCTCGCCGCACTGGCCCACGAGCCTGTAGTTCTTGTCGAGTGCGAGGAGCTCGACGAGCATCTCGCGGACGGCGGTCTGGTCCTCGATTATGACAAGTCGGTGCATGCGATTCGTCTTTTCTTCAATGTGAGCCTGGAAAAAGGTGGTGGGCTGGCTGGGATTCGAACCCAGAACCAATTGCTTAAAAGGCAACTGCTCTACCATTGAGCTACCAACCCGAAGAATTTGTTTTGTGAAAAGACTGCGCAAGCAACTGGGACCCGTCCGGGCCCCCGACCCCCGACACGAAAGGGATGGGCTGGATGCTGCGCGGGCACCATCCGGACCGCGCGAATCCAACTCTCCTAAAGAGCGTGTTGAGCGGTAGGTTGTACCTGTGATCCGCACGCGCCCGCAAGTCCAAATGACCCGCGAGGCCCCGGCTATTTTTGGGAAGGGGCGGTCCCGGCGATCCTGCGCTCGATCTTGGCGAGGTTTATCTCGATCGCGGCCATGTAGTCGTTGTGGCCCGAGCCGGCCGGCGCGTCGAGGTAGCGGTAGACGCCCTGGAAGTCGCGATCGAGCTTCGGCTTGACGAAGTTCCTCCAGAAGCCGGGCGTGCGGCGAACCAGGTCCTCCTCAGACTTGAAGGCGCGCCTCGCGGCGGGGACGTTCGCGAACTCGTCCGACTCGCAGAACTCGGCGTAGAGCTCCCCCAGCTTGTCGGGATAGCGGGGGTCGGCCAGCTGGCCCAGGTAGTCGGACGTCGCGAGCGCGCAGCCGACGATCCGGCTCACGTTGTCGCGGAAGATCAGCCGGCCGATCTCGGAATTGGGCCCTGTGCAGTTGATGGCCGAGAGGACGCTCTCGATCTCCACGTCCGTCGCGCCGACGTGGGGCAGGTACGAGGCCGCGAACGCGCAGCTCCTCAGGATGTGGCAGTAGGTGTACTTCGCCCCCGTGCCTTCCGGGTCGCTCTTCAGCTTCAGGTAACCGGAGTCGTGGAGCAGCACCGCGGCTATCGCCAGTTCGAAGTCCCGGGACTTGACATGCGCGTCCCCTTCCGCGGCGCGCTGGCCCTCCAGGATGAGCGCCATGCAGGCGGTGGCCATGTGGGTGTGGCGCAGGTTGTGGTACTTCAGGTCCACCGGCAGGTAGGACGGCGTGCGCCCCGCGAACATGGCCCCCACGTCGTCAAACACCCCCTGGAGCCACGCCGCTCCGGAGGACGGATAAAGCGCTCCGAACTTGGCCGTTATAAAATCGGCCACTTCGGACGGATCGTCAAAGTCGATGGCGGGTGGCATGGGTTGAACCGGCAGCTTTTAAGGGTCCGCCCTTGGCACATCGCAAGAGGAAACCTCGGGGGCTATGTACGTAGCGCGGCCCGGATTCCCGCGGATGGCGATGGCGGTTTCGGCTGGCGAAGTGGTCGAAGGCGTTGACCCAGACCAAGGAGCCCATTTGTTTGGGAGGCGCGCCATTCAATCATTGGGAACAATTCATAAATATGCCCGTCAGAGCACGGAAGACCGAATGTCGACCAAAGCTCATGAAGTGGCCCTGGACCGCCTTCTTGTAGACCGTTTCAAGAATGGCGACGCGTCAGCTTTTGACGAAATGGTGTCCCGTTACTGGGACCGCATCTTCTCGATGGTGAACCAGCTCCTGCGCAACCCCCAGGATGCCGAAGAGGTTACCCAGGATGCCTTTATAAGGGCCCACCGGGGCCTTGTGAACTTCCGCGGGGAGTCCGCGTTCTCGACCTGGCTCTACCAGATTGCGACCAACCTCGCGCGCAACCGGTACTGGTACTGGTGGAGGCGAAAGCGCGACAAGTCCGTGTCCTTTGACGCCCCGATGGGCCCGGACAACAGCACCACCCTGGCCGAGGTCATCGCGGCCGAGGTGGAGACCCCGGACGACATCACGGTCACCCGCGAGTTCGTCTCCCGGATCGGCAGCGGCATGGAGCGCCTCGGCGCCAAGCACCGCGAGATCCTCGTCCTTCGCAACATCAAGAACCAGTCCTACGAGGAGATAGCCGGGATCCTCGGCATATCGATTGGGACCGTGAAGAGCCGCATCGCCAGGGCGCGGGAAAGCCTGCGCTCCAAGCTGGGAGAAGACTTCAAATGAACGACCAGGAATTCATAGAGCTCCTCAACCTGTACGTCGACCGCGAGATCGGCGCGGAGGATGCAATGAGGCTCGAGGCCGAGGTCGCGAGAGACCCGAGGCGCCGCCGGATCTACGACCAGTACTGCCGCATCCAGAAGGCGTGCACGAAGCTTTCCGAGGAGTTCCCCGTGGAGCATCCCGACTCGAACATCATGGCGTTCCCGCGTACGCGCCAGTGGAGGTTCGGCCCGCTGTTCGCCGGCCTGGCGGCCGCCGCGGCCTGCGGCGTCCTCCTCTTCGGCGTCAGGAACCACGGCGTCGATGCGTCCCCGGGCGCGGTCGCCGCGGATCCCGCGCCGGCGCGCACGGTGGCCGACACGGTCGACCTCACGGCCTCCCCCGAGTCCATGAAGCCGGTGTTCTTCGCCCGCCTCCCCTCGGACCAGTCGGCCAAGGGCGCCCCCCGCTCCATGTTCGCGGACGCCGTTGCGCCCTCCCAGGTCGCCCAGCTCAACTGGATTGGCGACATCCACATGCAGCCGGTGCTTTCCGCCGCCGGCCCCGACTTCCTCCTGAACCCCAGGACCGACCTGAGGGCGGCCGCGCTCAGCGACCCGGCGGGCAGGGGCGACTTCCAGGAGCCGGCCGAGATGGCCGCGTTCCGCTTCCAGCGCTGACCCGCGCGGCGGGCTCAGGCGAGCGACTTCCTGATCAGGGCCTCGGTTGTCGCTGATGCTCCCAGGCTTAGGGAAGCCCTGCGAACCGCCTCGTCGGCGTCCCCGACCTTGTATCCCAGGGCGACCAGTGCCGCGACGGCGTCGGCATGCGGGCTCTTGGGAGCCCCGTCGCCGTCCGCCGGGGCCTGGCGGACGCCGACCGCGGCCCCGCCGACCCGGCCCTTCAGCTCCTCCGCCGTCCCGGAGGCGATGACCAGGCCGCGGTCG
>PMSP01000127.1 GCA_003168315.1 Opitutaceae bacterium | reverse complement strand
CCGACCCGGGCGTCCACCAGGGCCAGGTCGTCGTCAGGCTCGCGGACCTGGGCGACGCGTCGCTTCGCGTGCAGATCCTCTACTTCACGGCGGACCCGGACTGGGAATCGCACATGGCGGTCCGCGAGAGGGTCAATTTCGGGATACTAGCCGCGGTCGCGGCCCGCGGGGTCTCGCTGAACTACCCGAGCCCGGTGATCCGCATGGACCCCGCCGCGGCCCAGCGGGCCTCCCCGACGCCCTAGTCAAGCGTCTGCCGGTGGCGCTTCATCCCGACCGCCGCCGATACGGCGACTAAGAGCGTGATCGCCCCTCGTGGCCGGCATGGGAGGCCACTTGACCGCGCGCGAAGTGTGCGTTTGCTTCATCCTGGGAAACATGACGGGCACGCGGCACTCCATCCTGGGCTTACGGGCGGTCCTCTCGGCCGCCGCGGCGATCGCCTGCGCGGGAAGGCTCCGGGCCGACCTGGCGCCCACCTCCCCCTTCATTCCCGCCAATTCCGCGGGCGCGGCCGCCCAGGCGGGCCCCTCGGGCCCGATCGAGCTGCGGGGCGTGATGGCGACCTCGGAGGGCGTAGCCTACTGCATCTATGACACGGCGAAGAAGAGGGACGTCTGGGTGGGGCTGAACGAGGCGGGCCACGACTTCGTGGTCAGGTCCTCCGACCCGGCCTTGGACAGCGTCCGGGTCGACTACCAGGGCCGCACCCTGAACCTGACACTCCGGACGGCAAAGGTCGCCTCCGCCGGCTCGGGCCAGCAGGCGGCCCCCCCGCAGCTTGCGTCCCAGGTCGCGATCAACCCGACCCCGGCCGAGGAGCAGAGGCGGCTGGACGCGGTCTCGCTGGAGGTCCGCCGCCGCAGGCTTGAGCGCGAGAAGTCCGCCCAGGAATCCCAGAGCGGGCAGGGTCCCGGCGGGCAGCCCCCATCCCCCAATCGCTAGCCGTCCCCCGAGGCGGAAATTTCGTGCACCTGCCGCGGGCAAGCGTAGCGTGAGTCCCAAATGGGACCCCTGCTGAACAGCGCCGACGCCGGACCCTCCAATCCGGAGCTGGTCCGCAGGCTGTTCAAGCTGGCCTGGCGCTATCGCCTTCGGTGCCTGCAGGTGCTGGGCATCCAGCTCATCCTCCTGACGATGGGCCTCTTCGGCCTGAGCTTCACGGGCGTCGGGATCGACTATATCCGGCAGGTCGTGGGCCACAGGGCGGCGGATGCGCCGCCCCAGGCCGTAATCCGCTTCCTTCATTTCAGCCTGCCGGCGGCCTGGCACCCCATGCATGTGCTGGCAGTCCTCGGGTGCCTGATCCTCGCCCTGTCGATGTGCAGGGCGTTCCTCAACTACGTCTATGCCGTCCTGGTCAACATCCTGGTCCAGCAGAAGCTGGTCGTGGACCTGCGGGCGGAGATCTATGACAAGCTGCAGAGGCTCAGCTTCCGCTTCTTCGACGCCAACACCACCGGCTCCATCATCACGCGGGTCACCGGCGACGTCCAGTCCGTGCGGATGTTCGTCGACCAGGTGCTCATCCAGAGCGTCATCATGGTGATCTCGCTCACGGTCTATGCCATCTACATGGCGAGCCTGAGCCCGGGCCTCACGCTCGCGTGCCTTGCGACGACGCCGGTGCTCTGGATCCTCGCCGCGCTCTTCTCCCGCAAGATCCAGCCGGAGTACGCCGAGAACCGGAACCTCGTGGAGAAGATGGTGCAGTACCTCGCCGAGAGCATCCAGGGAGTCGCCGTCGTCAAGGGCTTCGGGCGCGAGAAGGAGAACCGCGACAAGTTCGAGGCCGGCAACGCGGCGATCCTCACGCAGCAGTACGACATCTTCTGGCTGGTCAGCCTCTTCTCCCCGACCGCCGGCTTCCTCACCCGCATCAACACGATCGTGCTCCTGGGCTACGGGGGAGTCCTGGTGGCCCGGGGACAGCTCCCGCTGGGCGCCGGCCTCGTGGTGTTCGCCGGGCTCCTCGACCAGTTCGCGGGCCAGGTGAACAACGTGGCCGCCATCGTCAACTCGGTGCAGCAGTCGCTCATCGGGGCGAAGCGCGTCTTTGAGATCCTCGACGCCCCCGTCGACGTGCGGTCCGCGCCCGACGCCGTCCGCCGGAGCCGGTTCGACGGGGCCGTCCGATTCGAGGACGTGTCCTTCGAGTACGGCCGCCTCGACCCCGTGCTGCGGGACGTGACGCTTGAGGTGAAGCCCGGCGAGTGCGTGGCCATCCTCGGGGCGACCGGTTCGGGCAAGAGCGTCCTCATGAGCCTCATCCCCAGGTTCTACGACGTTTCCAGGGGCAGGATCCTCATAGACGGCATCGACGTGCGCCACCTGGACCTGAACGACCTTCGCCGCAACATCGGCACCGTCTTCCAGGAGAGCTTCCTGTTCTCGAACACGGTCGCGGCCAACATCGCGTTCGGGCACCCGCACGCGACCCAGGAGCAGATCGAGCGGGCCGCCCGGATCGCCGCGGCGCACGATTTCATCATGGGCCTGCCCAAGGGCTACGAGACCATCCTCGGCGAGAGCGGCAACAGCCTCTCGGGCGGCCAGAGGCAGCGCCTGGCGATCGCGCGCGCGGTCCTCCTGGAGCCCGCGATCCTGCTCCTCGACGACCCGACGGCGGCGATCGACAGCGAGACGGAGCACGAGATATTCGAGGCGCTCGACCGCGCTATCGCGGGGAGGACCACCTTCATCGTCGCCCACCGGCTGAGCACGCTGCGCCGCGCGGACGTGATCATCGTGCTGGAGAACGGGCGCATCGTCCAGCGGGGCACCCACGCCGACCTGATAAAGGTGCCCGGCCCGTATCTCCACGTGGCGAACCTCCAGCTGGTCGACGGCCGCGAGCTGCAGGAGCCGGCAGGGGGAATGAAGCCATGAGCGCCGAGAAACGACCATCGCCCAACCTTATCCTCGTCCAGCGGGTGCGCGACGCGGACGACGACGAGGAGCAGTTCAAGCCCCTCGACTGGCGCCTGATACGGAGGCTTCTCGGCTATGCGAGCCCGGTCAGGGGCAAGCTCTGGGCCATGGGCGTCCTGACCGTCATACGCGGCGCGCAGCTCCCCGCCCTCGCGTGGCTGAGCGCGACCGTGATCGCGGGCCTGATCACGAGCAGCGACGTCCACAAGATCCTCGTCGGGACGCTGAAGTTCGCGGCGCTGGCGGTCGCGACGGACGTCATGTTCCACTTCCGCCAGCGCTACGCGCTCGAGATCGGGGAGACGGTCGTGAACGGGCTCCGCTCCGAGATCTTCGCGAAGATGCAGCGCCAGCCCATGAGCTTCTTCCACCGCATGAAGCTCGGCAGGATCCTCAGCCGGGTCACGAGCGACGTGGAGGCGGTGCGGGTGGGCGTGCAGGATGTGGCCCCCGTGAGCGCCATCCAGTTTGGCCAGATGGTCTTCACCGCGGTCGTGCTGGCGCTCACGGACTGGAAGATGTTCATGGTCGTGGTGGGGATGGCGCCGATCCTCTGGCTGGTGAACAACCACTTCAGGATGAAGCTCAGCCGGCTCTCCCGGGCCGCTTCGGAGAGCTTCAGCCGTGTCACCGCCACCCTTGCGGAGTCGGTGAACGGCATACGCGTGACCCAGGGATTCGTGAGGCAGGACACGAACGCCGGGCTGTTCAGGAGCCTCCTCTCGGACCACTCGAGGTACAACGTCGCCCTCGCGAGGACGTCGGCGGTCCTGGCGCCGATCCTCGAGCTGAACAGCCAGTTCTTCGTCTCGACGCTCCTCATCGTGGGAGGGTGGCGCATATTCCACCATGGGATGGAGCCGGCCGACCTGATGGTCTTCATCCTTCTCTCGAACTTCTTCTTCTCGCCGTTCACGATCATCGGGAACCAGTACAACCAGGGGCTCCTCGCCATGGCCAGCGCCGAGCGGATATTCTACCTGGTCGACATGAAGCCCGACTGGGAGGACGACCCGGCGGCCGCGGCCCTTCCCGACCCGAGGAAGCCGGGCGGCGCCGGGTCGCCCAAGGGCGCACGGGTGGAGTTCCGGGGCGTCTCCTTCGGCTATGATCCCGCGAGACTCGTCCTCCACGACATCAGCTTCGCCGCGGAGCCCGGGCAGACCATCGCGCTCGTGGGGCACACCGGGAGCGGCAAGAGCTCCATCATCAACCTTGCCTCCAAGTTCTACCTTCCCGGGTCGGGCGAGATCCTGGTCGACGGCCACGAGATCCGCTCCATCAC
>PMSP01000169.1 GCA_003168315.1 Opitutaceae bacterium | reverse complement strand
CGGCCCCCGATTTGTAGGCGGCCTTCTCCCCGGCCAGTTCCAGTTCCTCTCGAACCTCCTGCGGGTGACGCCAGTCGACGAATGGGTCGTCCTCATGATGCACATTCCGCTATTTTCCCCGGACCCCTCGGGTGTGGAGGCCTTCAGGACGCCGGACCGGCTGAGGCTCTTCGACCTGCTGAAGGGGCGCCAGCGCCTCCTCATCCTTTCCGGGCATACGCACTACCAGCGCCATGTCATGCACGGGCCCGACGACGGCTGGACGGGCGAGAAGCCCCTCCACGAGTACAATGTCGCGGCCGCTTGCGGCGGCTTCTGGGGCGGGCCTTCGGACACGGATGGAATCCCGGTCTCCACGATGTGGGACGGGACGCCGCCTGGATACGCCATCCTTGGGTTCGAGGGCGACCGGGTCTCGCTCGACTATGTCCCCGCGCGCCTGCCGGCCGACGACCAGATTTCGGTCCATGCCCCGGACGTCGTCGCCCCGCGGCAAGGATACGTCTCCTTCTATGCGAATGTGTTCAACGGCCATGACGGCTGGTCGGTCGAGGCCCGCGTCGACGACCGGGCGTGGAACGCGGTCCGTCGCGTGCTGGGGTGGGATCCGGGATACGCCGCTGATTTTCTCGCGCAGGACTCGTCGGCACGCCCCTCCTTGAATCCCAGGCTGCCCGACCCGGTGATTTGCTACCATCTCTGGCGCGGCCTGCTGCCGGCGGACCTCCCGGTTGGCGGCCACACGCTCCATGTCCGTGCCACCGATCCCGGCGGCCACATATTCACCGCGGATCGCCCCTTCGCCATCGTCAAGCCCTGACCGGCTGGAGTGCGGTACTTGTTTTTGCGTACGAATACTCCATGACGGCGGGGGAAAAACCCCTTTCATCACAGGGGTCGCTTTCGCCCCCTTGTCCCTGGTCCGCTCCACCCTGGGTTGCGTTGTCCTCTGGATTGGCTCCGGGGATGCCGCCGCATGGGCTGAAGCCGACGCCGGATGGAAGCTAGGGACGGCGGGCGTGCCGCCGATGCGCGTGTTCACCGCGCGCGACACGGGGGTGGCCACGATGGCGTGGTCCGCGGTGCAGGACCAGGCGGGGACCATGTACTTCGGCTGCGACACGGTCATCTCGTTCGACGGGGACCGCTGGCGTCCCCAGAGGATGGATCCCACCTACCTTGTCAGGGGCCTGGACATCGGGCCGAAGGGCAGGATCTGGGCCGCCGGCGTGAACCAGATAGGCTGGTTTGAGCACGGCGCGCAGGGCCGGCTTGAATACCACTCGCTCATGTCCCAGGTCCCGGCCGCCGCCGCGGACCTCGGGGACGTCTGGCGTGTGTACGCCCAGGGCGACGACAGCGCCATCTTCGTAGCGCGCGAGAGGATACTGCGCTGGGACGGGAGGAGGATCTCGTTCTGGGACTATCCCGGGATGCACCTGCTCTGGTCGACACGGACCGCGAAGGGGGTCTACGTCCACTATCCCCCGCTCGGCCTGCTGAAGGTGGGCGCCGGCGGCCCGACGATCGTGGTCCCCGCCTCGGTGATAGGGAGCGCGGAAGTGCGCTGGCTCGACGACTCGGGCGACGACTGGCTCCTCTTGACGTCCCAGGGGTTCAAGAGGCTCCACGGCGGAGCCTGCATCCCCGTCGATTCCGAGGCCTCCACGTTCGTCCGGGCAAATGTCCCGACATCCGTCGCCCGCCTGGGGGACGGCACCCTGGCCATCGGGACACTCCGGGGGGGCATCGCCCTCGTCGGCCTGTCAGGCGAAGTCGAGCGCGTCTTCAACCTCGGGTCCGGCCTCCCGGCCAACCAGCTCTATTCGCTCTTCGTCGACCGCGACGGCGCGCTCTGGGGCATGGGGCCTTCCCACATCATGAGGCTCGCGGTCGGCTCCGGCACCGCGGTCTACGGCGAACACCTCGGATATCCGCCCGGGGGCTGCGACGCGATGGCCGAGTCCGCCGGCACCCTGTTCGCCGTGTCGCACGGCGACATCTTCCGGCTCGCCGCCGACCCGAGGTCCGGCGGCGCGGGAGCGTTCACGCCGCTCGGCATCACGAGCAGCAGGTTCTTCAGCCTGCTCGCCGTGCCGCAGGGGCTGGCGATCGGGCACTTTCACGGGCTCGGGCTCTGGTCGCACGGTGCAATGAGGCCGGTGATCCGGCAGGACAGCATCGTCTTCCGGACCGTCCCGTCAGCCTCCCATCCCGGCTGGATACTGGCCTCGCTCTTCGACCGCGTACTCCTGGTCGATCCCGCCACGGGGGCGTCAACGGTCGTCGCGGACTCGCTTCCGGACTATGGCGACTCGGTCGTCGAGGAGCCGTCGGGGCGGCTGTGGATCGCCACGGCGTCAAGGGGGGTCTTCGTCGCGGGGCCCCTCACGACGCGGTCCTCGCCGGCCGGCCCCCGTTTCGGGCCGCTTTCCTCAGCCGGCCCCTCGTTCGTGACACGGGCGGGCGGGACCGTGGTGGCCCTCGCCAAGGGCGCGGGATATTTCCTCGATCCCAGGTCGGACCAGTTTCAGCCGATAGCCGGGTTTCCCGAGGGAAACCCGGTGGCGATCTCAAACCCGGACAGCATGGGCGCCGTGTGGGCGGCGCTGGATCCGGACGTTGGGGGGCACTCGCCGAGGATCGGGAAAATCTCCGTCACCGCGAGCGGGGCCGCCTGGACCCCACAGTCGCTGGAGGGCCTCTACGGCATAGGCTCCCTCCTCGGGCTTCGCGTGATGTGGTTGGCCGGCGGCGAAAACCTCTGGATCTCCGGAACGGAATCACTCCTGCGCGCATACCCGTCGGCGCTCGAGCCGCGGCCGCCCCCCCGAAGGCCGGTGATCCGAGCCTGGGTCCGCGAGGAGGGACGCGGGGCCGACGCGGCAATTTCCGGCGTGCTGCCGTATTCGACCCGGGGCCTCCATATCGAGTACAGCTCGCTCGACTACGGCATGCGGGACTCGGAGCGGTTCCAGACCATGCTGGGCGGGGCCGAGGGCGTCTGGACACCGGCGACCGACTCGTCTGAGCGCGATATCTCGGGCCTGCGCGAGGGGAGCTATGACTTCAGGGTCCGGCTGGTCACGGACTCCGGGGAGTTGGGTGAAGCAGCCTCGCTCCATTTCGACATAGCACCGCCCTGGTGGCGGACGACGACGGCGCGCACGGCGGCGGTCGTAGCCGCGGCGGCGGGCATCCTCCTCCTCCTCCGGTTCCGGACGCGTTCCCTCAAGCGCCGGGCCATCGCGCTCGAGGCGACCGTTCGCCGCCGGACCCAGGAGCTTCAGAAGGCGAATGCCGCGAAGACGGAGTTCGTCGCCAGCATGAGCCATGAGATCCGCAATCCCATGGGGGGCATCCTCGCATCGGCGCTCGAGCTTTCGGAGACCCCGCTGGGGCCCGAGCAGCAGAAGCTTGTCACCACCCTGCGCACCTGCGCCTCGTTCCTCGCTTCGCTGGTCGAGGATGTCCTCGATTTCGCGGCGATCGAGGCCGGTGCCTACAAGGTCACGCTTTCCCCGTTTAGCCCGGGCGAGGTGCTGGAGAACGTGGTGAAGATGCTCGAGCCGAGGGCCGCGGGCGCCCGGATGGCCACCACGGTCGACCCGACCCTCCCGGACCTGATCCTGGGGGACGCGGCCCGCATCCAGCAGGTGATCGTCAATTTCGCGGTCAATTCGCTCAAGTTTGGCGGAAAGGCGATAAACCTGTCGGCGCGCTCCGACGAGGGGCACGTCGTCCTTACGGTCACGGACGACGGGGTCGGGATTTCCGCCGAGGACCAGGGGAACCTCTTCATCCGCTTCTCCCGCCTCAAGTCCGCCCGCAACTCGGCCATCCCCGGCACGGGGCTCGGGCTGGCCGTCAGCCGCGCGCTCGCGGAGAGGATGGGGGGCACCGTGGGGTTCTCCGCGGCGCCCGACGGCGGCTCGACTTTCTACCTCCGGCTTCCGCTGGAGGCCGGGGCGGCGGCCCCGGCGTCGCGAAGCATCGACGCCCGCGGCGCAAAGGCGCTCGTCGTCGAGGACATTGACTACAACGCGCGCGTCCTCGGGCGCATGCTCGGCAAGCTCGGGTTCGACGTCGAGTTCGCGCTGGACGGGGACGAGGCGCTGGCGCGCCTTGCCTCGAGCGCCTACGAGGCCGTTTTTATCGACTGCGACCTTCCGCGCGTGAATGGGATCGAGGTGACCCGCCGGTTCCGCGCCACGGAGGTACCGGCCGGGCGCACCCTCATCATCGCGACGACGGCCCTGTCGACGCAGGAGGACCGCAGCACCTGCCTGGCCGCCGGCATGGACGCCTTCATCACAAAGCCGATAACCCCAGAGAAGCTTCACGACGTCCTCGCCAGATACGGGGGCGAAGCGCTCCCGGAGGGGCCGGCCGGCGCGCCCTTCCCGGTCCCCGAGGTTCGCGGCGTGAAGCTGGACCTGATCATCCACCTGACCGACGGGTCGCCGGCGAGTCTGGCCCGCGAGCTGGCAAAGTACGCCGATTCGCTCGACGAGGCCGTCAGGGGGGTGAGCGAGGCCCATCGCTCCGGATCGAGGGCCGCCGCCGCCTCGTCCGCCCACCGGGTGCTGTCGCTCGCGCGCATGGTCGGCGCGGAGGACCTGGCGGGCGCCGCCGCCGACATCCAGGACTACGCCCCCGTATATACGGACAGGGAGCTTGCCGACGAGGTCGCCCGGGTGGAGCGCCACGCAGCCGAGCTTCGCGGCGCGCTCGCCCGCATCGGGGAGGGGGCCGCGCTCAATCCTTCTTGGGCTTCCTGAATTCCTTGTGGTCCTTCTTCTCGAGCGCGTCCATGTCGGCGACTATCTTGACCGCCTCGTCGTTCTTCCCGGCAGTCAGCGCGTCCGAAAGCTTGGCCACCGTGTCCTGCATGCCCTTTATCCCGGCCTTGAAGTCCTCAACGAACTGCGCCTTCTGGTCGTCGGGCAGGTCGGCCGCCTTCTCCGGCGTGAACTCGAGGGACTCCTTCAGCGCGTCCTGCATCTTGCCCACCAGCAGGAGCGACGAGGTGTTCTGCGCCGGGTCGGCAACCTGCTTCTTCAGCTTCCGGAAGGCGCGGCCCATCCGGTCCATCCGCATCTCGAGGTCGGTCTTCTTCTCGTCGTCAGGGGCCGGCGGCTGGGCCGGGACGACAGCCGGGGTCGCAGCCGCGGGGGTCGGCGCAGCCGGGGGGCTTGCGGAATCCTGGGCGAATGTGAGGGCCGGGGAGAGGATTGGCAGGACGGCGAGCCAGGTGAGGGCGGGACGGATCTTCATTTTTTGGTTCTTTGGAGGTTCGGCGGGACTCTTAAAGATGAAGGCCGACCGGGCAATTCGATTCAGGGCGTCCGGGGACGCGCCTTTGCACCCCGGCTTCCCAGGTCATGGATCAGGATAGCGGCGGCGGCGGCGACGTTCAGCGACTCCACGCGGCCGCTGCCCGGTATCGTGACGAGCCGCGCGCAGGCCGCCTCGACATCGGGGGCCAGGCCGTGCTCCTCGTTTCCGAGGACGAGCGCCCAGGGCGCCGTTCGCGAGCCCTCGCCGGGGGCGCCCCCCCGCGTCGCGGCGCCGGCGACGTCGTACCCTGCGGCCGAGAGCGTCTTTAGGAAGGGCGCGATCTCGGGCGCGCACCACACCTCGATCGCGTCAAGGCCGCCCTCCGCCACCCGGTAGGCGGCGGCGCCGGGCCGTGCCGACGCCGGATCTCCCGCTATGACGATCCGCGGGACGCCCAGGTAGGCGGCCGTCCTTGCGATCGCTCCGAGGTTATGGGCATTGCCGATCCGGTCGAGGACGACGAGGTTCTCGCCCCTGCGGCACCAGGCCGCCGCG
>PMSP01000327.1 GCA_003168315.1 Opitutaceae bacterium | reverse complement strand
TCGTGTAAAGGCCCTCGGGGATGCCCTTTTTCTTCGTCCTGCGGACCGAGTACGTCGGCTTGTCGAAATGCATGGAGCTTGCGGGAAGGAAACGATGCCCAAACGGGGAGTTTGAGGCAACCGAATTCGCGGCTCAACGGTAGCGGACGCGTCTCAGAAAGAGGCCCTGCGGGGGGGCTGTCTGGACCCGCGCGGTCCTCACCTTCGACGCCAGCAGGTCTCGGACTTCCGAGGCGGCGAGCTTGCCCTCACCGGCCGCCACGAGGGCCCCGACGAGGCTGCGAACCATCTTGTAGAGAAAGCCGTCGGCCTCGGCCACGATCCTAACATTCCTCCCCCGCGCCGTCACCTCAAGGCGTCGGAGGTCCCGGACCGTGTCGGGAGCGTCACCCGGCTCCTCGCCGTTCAGGGCGGAAAAGGCGCCGAAGTCGTGCCTGCCCCTCAGGACCTTCGCAGCAGCCCTCATCGCCCGCAGGTCAAGGGGCTTCAGGATCGACCAGCTGTAGGGCCTCGTGAACGGGTCCGCGTCCCCGAGGTGGATGTTGTAGCCGTAGACCTTCGCCTTGGCGGAAAACCTGGCGTGGAAATCCGGCGACGCCTCGCGAACAGAGATGATCTGGATGGCCCTGGACAGCCTGTGCCTCAGCGCGGCGGCCAGCTTCCCTGGACCATGGGTCCAGTCCGCGTCAAAATGGAAGACCTGCCCGGCGGCATGGACGCCCGCGTCCGTCCGTCCGCTGGAGTGGATGCGCGCTCGGATCCCGAGCACGGCGGCGAGCCGCGCCTCGATGCAGTCCTGGACTGAGTCGCCGCTCGGCTGGCTCTGCCAGCCGGAAAATCCGCTCCCGTCATAGGCGCACACGCATTTCCACCTTTTCATGTATCTGGGGCGGACGGGTGTTCAGTCGGTATGCGCTCGCTGAGATAGTCCTGGAGGATGATAGTGGCGGCCCGGGAGTCGACGAGGCCCGTCTTCCGAACGGCCCGGCGCTTCGAGGGGGCTATGGTGGACTCGGCCTCGTAGCTCGTGAGGCGCTCGTCCACGAGGTGAACCGGCAGCGTGAACTCCGAACGGATCCGTCTCGCGAACGCCTCGGCCTCGAGCGCCTTCGGCCCGGACGAGCCGTCCATGTTGAGCGGATGACCGACGACGACCTCGGTTATCCGCCGTTCCTTCAGGACCGCGGCAAGCGCCGCCCACTGCTTCACGGGATCGTCCGCGAGTATGGCGGAAAGCGGAGTGGCCACCCCGATCTCGTCTCCATAGGCAACGCCGATCCTGCGGCTTCCCGGGTCAATCCCTAGAAAGCGCATGTTTGGCCCGCTCATGCGGCAAGTTCCGGGTGCGCGCAGGCATAGTCGTCCGCTGCGCGCGCGAAGGCCGCCTTCAGCCGCGAGGCCACGGAGTCCGGCGCGACCTTGAACCTGACCCCGTCAATCTCGCCGACAGGGACGATGTCCTTTGTCGTTGAAAGAAGGAAGCATTCGTCCATTGAGCCGAGATCGGCCGGCAGGATGGTTTCCTCGGAGACCTCAATTCCCGCCGACGCCGCGATGCCGCCAAGGACGAGCGCCCTGGTGATCCCCCCGAGTATTCCCGCGGACAGGGGCGGCGTCACGATCTTCCCCGACTTCGCGAAGGCGATGTTTGAGACGGAAGCCTCGGCCACCTCGCCCGCGATGTTGAGGATCACGACGTCGTCGGCCCCGCGGGCGCGCGCCTCGCGAAGGCACAGGAGGTTGTTCAGGTAATTGCCGGTCTTCCAGGCAGGATCCAGGCTCTGGACGGGATTCCTGCGAAGGGAGGTCGCGACGGAAAGCCTCATTCCCGCGCGCGCCTTCTCCGGCGCGGTTTCCGGGCACGGCTGGACGATGAGGAGGAAATCCGTCTTGTCAGCCAGGGCAATATCAAGACCTATCGGGCCCCCGCCGCGGGTTATCTGCAGTCGAATATAGAGCTCACCGGAGCGGCCCGCCTGTTCGCGATAGGCCGCCACCGTCCGGCGTATTTCCGAAAGCACCCCGACCGGAGTGACCTCGAGCTTCATATGGAGAGCCTGTGCGGAAGCCCTCATCCTCCCCCAGTGCTCCTCCCACGCGAATATAACCCCGTGATACGTCCTCCATACCTCATAGATGGCGTCACCATAGAGGAACCCCCGGTTGAGGGGGGAAATGGACGGTTCGCCCGCGGGGTGTAGCCGGCCATTGGTATTGGCCTGGATATAATGCATCGGCATGATTCGGACCGCGAAAAAGCAAACGGCCCCCGCCTATAGAGCAGGGGCCGCGTGGGGCTGGCAAGACTGCGGTGCCCTCAGGCGCGCGCCTTGACCAGACCCTGCGCCTTCTTGATGTTCTGGACGCTGGGAAGCGAAATCCCGAGCGACTTTGCTATCTGCGAACCGGTCTTCCCAGCCTCGACGAGCTTCTTCACGCTCGCGCGCGTCTCGTCGGTAATGATGGCGCGCTTGCGGCGCTTCACCTTGGAGGCCGCCTTCGGCGCCTTGACCTTGCGTGCGGGCTTGTACGAGCCAGGGCCGGAAGATCCCTTCAGCGCCCTGATGAATTCCTGAAGCGAGCCGAAGCCGTACTTGTCATGCAGCGTCGACAGCTCCTTGTGGAGGCGTTTGGCGATCGATTTCTCAAGCGCGACAATCTTGGCCTTTGTGACTTCAAGTTCCTTTATCTGTTTAGTTACCATAGTTCGCGCAAGCTCGGCATTGTCCTATGATATAGCAAGCGCCTTATATCATATTATCTATTAGATCATATATTCCAATATGATGTATTAGTTTGGATTTTCTCGACGCGCGCCGGTAAAATAATAGGAGATTATTATGGAACGAGCACCCCGGCCATCCACCCCGTCGTTTGCGACCGGGAACCGGCTCTTCGTGCGCGTCCTGGCCGCCGCCCACCTCTTCGCCTTCGCCTCAATCTGGATCCAGGCGAATGGCTTGATCGGGCCGTCGGGCATTTTGCCCGCCGGCCGCTTTTTTGCCGCCGCGCACGAGCAGCTCGGCAATGAGGCATGGTATGAGGTGCCGTCTCTCTGCTGGATCTTCGGGGCCGGCCGCTTCATTGACCTCCTTTGCGCAGCGGGGATCGCCCTGTCCGTGCTTCTTTTCGTCGGCTATGCGCCGGCACTCTGCCTGGCGCTCCTCTGGGTGTGCTACCTGTCGCTCTCCGGCGCGGGGCAGATCTTCTTCGATTTCCAGTGGGATGCGCTTCTCCTGGAGACGACCCTCATCGCGTTCTTCGTGGTCCCCTGGAAGCTTGGCCGCTGGAAGGAGCCCTACGATCCCCCGCGCCTCGCGCGCTTCCTCGTATGGTGGCTCCTGTTCCGGCTCATGTTCCTGTCCGGGATCGTGAAGCTGACAAGCGGCGATCTCGCGTGGAGGCACCTGACTGCGCTCACCGTCCACTACCAGACCCAGCCGCTGCCGACGCCGCTCGCCTGGTACGCCCAGCAGCTTCCGGAATGGTTCCAGGTGGCGTCCTGCGCGGTGATGTTCGCGATCGAGCTCGCGGCCCCCTTCCTCATCCCCATGCCGCGCAAGTTCAGGCACGCGGGTGCGCTCTCGATCGTTTTCCTTCAGGTCATGATCGCCCTCACCGGCAACTACGCCTTTTTCAACCTGCTCGGGATCGGCCTCTGCCTCGCCTGCCTTGACGACGAGTGGTGGCGGGAGCGGCATTGGGGCGTCGAGGCACCCATGGCCGTGGGGGCGGGTCAGAGTCCCCTGGTTGTCCGGTTCAAGCCCACGGCGGTCCGCTGGTTCGCCGCCTTTTCGGTGGGGATCACCTTTTTCGAGGCGATGGCCGCCGTGTGGCCGGGGGTGGCGGCCTCGCCCATGGTCCGGTTTGTGGCGAATGCCGTCGGGCCGAGCCGAAGCTTCAATGACTACGGGCTGTTCGCCGTCATGACCCCGGAGAGGCCGGAGCTGATCATCGAGGGAAGCGATGACGGCCGCGATTGGCGCGAGTACGGGCTGCCCTACAAGCCTGGGGACCTTGCCCGGCGACCGGCCTGGGTCGCCCCCCACCAGCCGCGGCTTGACTGGCAGCTGTGGTTCGCCGCGCTCGGGCCGCCCGAAAGCAACCCCTGGGTGGGGACCGTGTGCGAGCTTCTTCTCAGGGGGGACCCTGCGGTCCTCGGGCTCTTTTCCCGCAATCCCTTTCCGCTGCATCCTCCCCTGTACATACGGGTCGTCCGCTACAGGTATGAATTCACGACGGCGGAGGAGAAAAAACGCACGGGAAATTGGTGGCGCAGGACGCCGTTGGATTTCTTTATAACCCCGGTGAGCCTCCCAACGACATGAAGCCATCCGTCCGGGACCAGTTCAACGCGCTGCTGCGGGACGCAGTCAACTCGGGGACACTGGAGAAGCTGACCCTGGGAAAACCCGGCGGAAAGGACCCGACCCTGGAAAATCTCTTCGTGCGCCCGGTCACGCTGAAGGCGGGCCCCCGCCTTTCGTTTGTCTGGCGCCACGCGACGAAGGACATCACGAAGAACCATGGCGCCGGGGAGGCGCTCATTCTCCTGGAGCCCATGATCGGGACCGATTTCCTTGACGCCCACCTCTTCACGTCGGAGCAGAGCGTCCAGCTTGAAACCGGCGCCGGCGCGGACCGGATCCGACTGAAGGCGCTCGGCAGGCCCAGGACCGCGGCCACGGGCAACGACAGGCCGAAGAGGCGCGCCATTTCCCCGGCGGCCCCGTGGCTTCGCGCGCTGGGGGTAACCGACGCGCGCGGCAAGCCCATCGCGGCGATGACGGACAAGTTCAGGCAGATCGAGAAGTTCGCCGAGATCCTGGAGCACCTCGCCGGCGAGGCGCCCCTCGCAAAGGACCGGCGCCTGAGCGTATTCGACATGGGATGCGGGAAGGGCTACCTCACGTTCGCCGCCAGCGAGATCCTGGGGGACGGAGCCGACGTCTGCGGGATTGAGGCGCGCGCGGACCTGGTCGGCTTCTGCTCGAGGACCGCGGCCGAACAGGGCATGGGGGCGCGGCTCTCGTTCCGCGTAGGGTCGATTGGCGACACCGATGTGGGCCGTGCGGACATACTGATCGCCCTTCACGCCTGCGACACCGCGACGGATGACGCCCTTGCGAAGGGTGTCGCGGCCGGCTCCGCGCTCCTGGTCGTGGCCCCCTGCTGCCAGAAGGAGGTCCGGCCCCAGCTGGTCGCCCCGGCGGTCCTGGCGCCCGCGCTCAAGCACGGCATATTTGAGGAGCGCCAGGCGGAGTTCGTGACGGATGCCCTCCGGGCGCAGCTCCTGGAATGGGCCGGCTACCGGACCCGTGTCTTCGAATTCATCTCAACCGAGCACACCGCGAAGAACACGATGATCACGGCGATCAAGGCCCACCCGCGCGGCGACGCCCAGGCCGCCGGGCGGATCCGGGAGTTCGCCGCATTCTACGGGGTCAGGAGGCAGGCCTTGGCGGCTCAACTCGGCTTCGACCTGGCATGACGTGGTCCGAGCTCGACTGGGCCTCCCTCGACGCTCACCGCGAGCAGTTCCTTGGCGGCAAGCCCTGCGACGGCCCGTACTGGTCGTCGGAGGCGGACCTCGCGAGCTACGACCTCACCTATGGGGAACGGATTGGGTGGAAGTGGGACGCCGTCCTGGACGAGCTTCGGCTCCGCGGCTGGCGGCCTCCCGCAGGCCCCCTCCTCGACTGGGGCTGCGGCAGCGGGGTTGCCGGACGACGGGTCGTCGCGCGCTTTGGCGCGGGAACCTTTGAGTCCCTGTCGCTGTGGGACCATTCCCCGGTCGCAATCTCCTTCGCCCGGGGCCTTGCGGCGGCGCAATTCCCCGGGCTTGCCGTCTCGGGGGCCACCCGCGGAGAACTGAGCGGAAGCGAGCCCATAGGACTCCTGGTCGTCAGTCACGTCCTGAACGAGCTCCCGCCGCAGGCGCTTGAGGAACTCCGCGGCCTTGTCGACAGGTCGCGGGCCGTGATCTGGACCGAGCCCGGGTCGCGCGAGATCAGCCGCGCCCTCGGGTCCCTCAGGGACAGCTGGGTCGGCAAGTTCCGCGTTGTGGCCCCCTGCACCCACGCAAACGCCTGCCCAATCCTGGGTCCGGGCAACGAGCGGCACTGGTGCCATCACTTCGCCGCCCCGCCATCGGCCATATTCGCGGACTCCAACTGGATGAAATTCGGCCGGCGCGCCGGCATCGATCTTCGCAGCCTCCCTTATTCGTTCGTCGCGCTGGACCGGGACTGGGACGGCGAAAGCGGCCTGTCGCGCATCATCGGGAGACCCGAGGACTTCAAGCCCTACGTGCGCCTGCTCAACTGCGACGCCGGCGGGCTCGAGTACCTTTCGGTGATGAAGCGGGATAGTCGCCCGCTCTGCAAGGAACTGGACAGGGCCACAGGCCCGCTCGTCTACAGGTGGACGCGGAACGGAGCGAACATCACGGGCGCATCCCCGCCCCACCGGTAGTATCCCTATTTGGGCAGGGACTGCTTAGACGGCCCGCTTGAGGGCTGCAGTTCCGGGGAAATATCTCGGGCTCCGGAACTAGGGTGATTATTGCGTGACGCGTGCGCCCACAAACGACAAGGTAACGTCAACGCAAGAGCTTGAATGCATGAACCCAGTCGTTCTGCCGGAATCCCGGGATGCACCAGAGAATGCAGAGGGGCTCGATGGCCCGCGCCGCCTCAGCCTCCCCCATATCCTCCGGTTCCCAGCCAAAATCGGTCAGGATTGCCGCAACGGTTTTCTTCGCAGCCGAATCGTTCCCGGCGATGAACATCGTGGGCTTTCCACCCTTGAATTTCGGGTCGACCATACAGGCCGCGCCGACTGAGTTGAACGCCTTTACAAATCGAGCCGCCCCAAATTCGCGCTGCAGGCGCTCCATAAGCGAATCTCCGAAGGTCGTGAAATAGTTAAGCACGCCATTCACCGGCGCGGCATCCGCAATGGGATTGGTCGCGTCGATTACCGTCTTTCCAGCGAGATTCACGGCGCCCGCGATGCGCAAGGCATCCGAGGCCACCGTTCCCTTCACTGCTAGCACGACGATTTCCGCGGATTTCGCGGCGTCGGAAAAACTCCCAATCTTGGCATTGGGGTTTTCCTCCCCCCAAGCCTTCAATTTAGCGACATCTCGTGTGCCGATAACGGCTTCGTGTCCGTGCTTTAGGAAGCCTGCGCACAAGGTCCTGGCCACGTCACCTGAACCAATGATTCCGATCTTCATTGCTTTAGGATTCCTTCAATCTGCGAGAAAGCAAATTGCATCCGGTCGGGAGTACATCGAACCGAACTAGGACACCGCCGCCCCACCCTAGGTCTTGACTCGCCCTTCTCGAAAGGGTCTGATCACACCTTTCCCTTATCACACCACCATGGGCCAGCAGCTAAACAAGATCATCAAACGCAAACGTCGCGCCGCTTACCTGAAGCGCAAGAAGGTCGCGGCCAAGGCGGCCGGGCAGCGGGGACTCGTGCTGCCAATCGTTTCCGCCATCAGCGCAATGATCATCGAGAAAGCGCAGGCGCGGGACGAATATCTCGAGGCTCGGGGCGCGACCGTTCCGATTCCCCGGTGTCCGATCTGTACGCTGGAGCTGGCCTATCCGTTCCGCGAAGCCGGAATGCATCCGGAGTGCGCCTCCGAATCAGTTTGATCTTTCTAGCGTTTCATCGAATAGCACGACAGCTCTTATCGCCCTTCCGTCCTTCATCGCAGCGAAACCGTCGTTGATCCGCTCGAGCGGGACGT
>PMSP01000103.1:4198-4445 GCA_003168315.1 Opitutaceae bacterium | reverse complement strand
GGGCCTGCGCCGCCGCCGCCGGCGCGATCGCGGCGACGCGCGGCGGCTGGGACGTCGACGAATGCCCGCTTTCCGACGGGGGAGACGGTTTCTCGGACATCCTCACCCGCTCCGTGGAGGGGACCGAGCGAAGGGTTTCCGCGACGGGGCCCCGCGGCGGCGAGGTCCAGGCGTCGTTCGGCATTGTATCTGTCGATAGGATACCGGACCGCGCGCGGGCGATGCTCGGGCCCGCGGCCGCCAGGCC
>PMSP01000103.1:1421-4165 GCA_003168315.1 Opitutaceae bacterium | reverse complement strand
ACCGCCGGGGAGGCCCTTGACCCTCTCGTTCCCGCGGACTGGCCGTTCCTGAGGACCATCTCGGGCCGCCTACCCGAGGGATTCCCCCAGGTACTCGTGGCGTGCGACGTCGACAATCCGCTGCTGGGACCGCGAGGAGCCCTCATGACCTATGGGCCCCAGAAGGGCCTGAGGCAGGAGAATGCCGCCGCGCTCGAGGCGGAGACGGCCCGCGTCGCGGCGCTGGTGTGCCGGCATTTCGGCCGGCCGGGGGAACTCACCCGCACGCCCGGTGCCGGCGCCGCCGGAGGGATCGCCTTCGGCCTGATGGCCGCCGCCAAGGCGGTGCTCCTGCCGGGATTTGAGCTGGTCGCCTCCTGGATCGACCTGGATGACCGCCTGTCGGCCGCCGACATGGTCGTGACCGGAGAGGGCCGATTCGACGAATCCTCCCTGAACGGGAAGGGTCCCGGCACGGTGGTCAGGCGCGCCCTCGCCCAGGGCAAGCTGGTCCACGTGTTCGCCGGCCAGGTCGCCCTCGACAGGAAAATCCCGGGCCTGTTCACGCACACGATAACGCCGCAGGGCACGCCCCTTGCGGAGGGCCTTTCCGGCGCGCCGGGGTTTCTTTCCGATTCGGTCCGCCGAACGCTCTCCGAGAGGTGAAACGTCTCGACCGCGCTCGGCGAGTGGCTGATATCTCTGCGATGCCGAGGCTGCTCCCCCGTTCGATCAGGCGCGCCGTGTCGAGCTTAGCCCCTCTCCTCGGGTTGATCGGCTGCAGCGCGACCCCGCCCCCTTCGCCCGCGCCCGCTCCGTCAGTCAGGGCGGTGGCGCCGCTGCCGGCGCCGGCACGCCGTCCGTTGACCGACGCCGCCCACCCCGTCGCGCTGGGAATCGACGTCCTCGAGGACGAGGGATTCGCGCCCATTCGGGGAAAATCCGTGGCGCTGCTGACCCATCCGGCCGGCGTCAACATGCACGGCGTGAGCACGATTGACATCCTGCGGCACGCCCCGGGCGTGCATCTGGTTGCCCTGTTCTCCCCCGAACATGGGATACGCGGCGAATATGCGGCCAGCACCATTTACCCCGACCATATCGACGCGAGGACCGGCCTGCCGGTCTATTCCCTCTACAACGGGATCAACAAGGGCAAGCCCAGCCGCTCCGAGCTCAAGGGCATAGATGCGGTTGTCATCGACCTCCAGGACATAGGCTCCCGGAGCTACACCTTCGTCGGCTCGATGAAGATGTGCATGGAAGGATGCTTCGAGAACGGCGTGGAGGTGGTCGTGCTCGACCGCCCCAACCCGCTCAGCGGCCTAAAGGTGGACGGTCCGCCACTCGACGCGCCCTGGGCCGGGGGCCTGGTCGGCGCCTTCAGGGTGCCCTACGTGCATGGGTTGACGATTGGCGAATTGGCGCGGATGGCGAAGACGGCCCCGGATGTCCTCAAGATTTCGGACGCCGCGCGCAATAATGGCCGGCTGACCGTCGTGCCCATGAGGGGATGGCGGCGCGCCATGCGCTGGCCGGACACAGGCCTGACGTGGATCCCGACGTCCCCCTACATCCCCGATTTTGCCGCCGTTGAAGGGTACGCATTGACCGGCCTCGGCACCCAATGGGGCGGCTTCAAGAATGGCATCGGAACCGCCTACCCGTTCCGCGGAATATCATTCCACGGGGTGCGCTTCGACGTGCTTGAGAGGGAGCTCAAGGCCCTGAACCTGCCCGGAATAGGGTTTCGCCGAGTCAGCGTGCCCGATCCCAAGACGGGCAAGCCTGACCTCGGACTCTACGTGGAGATAAACGACTGGGACCAGTGGAGGCCCACTGAGCTCAGCGCCTGCCTGCTGAGGCTGGCATGCAAGCTCAACCCCCGGAATCCCTTCTCGGCAATGACCCCGGCCGAGGCCAGGTCCGTGCTGATCTACTGGGGCTCGACCGCCTTCTACAACGACCTGGCGGCCCATGGCTCGCGGGTCGACGTCGAGGCCTACGTCCGCGACTGGCAGGCGAGGAATGCCATCTACCAGGAGCAGAGCCGAAGGTACTGGATCTACTACTGAGCGCCCGGCCCGGGCGACCCGGCGGCCCCTTGAAAAAAATTCGCCAAGGCGCTGCATAAACGCAAGGTTTGGCGTCCCGCCCCACAACCCCATGAAGATCAATCGCCGCAAGACCCACTTCAACGTCGCCGTCATCGGAGCCGGCGCAATCGGCAACGACCACCTTGCGAGCTTCAAGAAGCACCCCTGCGCGCGGGTCGTGGCGATCGCCGAGGTGTCGCCCGAGCGCGGGCGCGAGGCCGCCCAGAGGTTCGACATCCCCGAGGTCGTGACGGACTACCGGAAGCTCCTTGTGCGCCCGGACATCGACGTCGTGTCGATCGCCCTCCCCAACTATCTCCATGCGAGGGTCGCCCTTGAGGCGCTCCGCGCGGGAAAGCACGTGATGCTGGACAAGCCGATGGCGACCAGCGCCAGGGACGCCGCCAAGCTTGTCGCGGAGGCCAAGAAGCGGGGGGTCCTCTTCATGGTCGGGCAGAATCTCCGGTTCAACTCGGACACGCAGACCGCCCGGGCCATCGTCGCGCAGGGAAGCCTGGGGGACGTCTACCATGCGAAGACGTCCTGGAGCCGCCGGGCGGGAATCCCGCGCATCGGGTCGTGGTTCACCCAGAAGCGCTTCGCGGGCGGCGGCTGCACCTACGACATCGGCGTCCACGCCCTCGACCGATGCCTGTACATCATCGGCGA
>PMSP01000103.1:0-1353 GCA_003168315.1 Opitutaceae bacterium | reverse complement strand
GGCTATGTCACCGAGGAGGTGGATCCCCTGCCGCCCGTGGTGAACACGAACCGGATGGTGCATTTCATCGACTGCCTCCTGGGGAAGGCCAAGCCGTTCGTGAAGCCAGCGGAATCACTAGCCGTCCAGAAGATCCTGGACGCGATCTACGTCTCCGCCTCGACGGGCAGGGAGGTCCGAATCAAATGAAGGCGCCTACACAAGATGGCAGGAAGAAGACCCCGGTGTCCCTCCAGTTGTGGTCGGTGCGGGACGACATGAAGCGCGATTTCGCGGCGACCGTCGCCGCGGTCGCCGAGATCGGCTACGACGGCGTCGAGCTCGCGGGGTACGGCAACCTGGATGCCAAGGGAGCCAAGGCCGCCATCGACGCGGCGGGGCTCAGGGTCGCCGGGATGCACGTGAGCTTCCCCAGCGTGGCGACCGACCCGACGGCCGTCATCGGCGACGCCCTCCTCCTCGGGGCCGAGCACGTCGCCTGCTCCTGGTGGCCGCCCGCCCACTTCGTCTCCGCCACGGCCTGCGAGCAGATCGGCGAGCAGCTGGGCAGGGTCGGCGAAACCCTGCGGGGCTTCGGGATCCGCTTCGGGTTCCATAACCACGACAGCGAGTTCAAGATCTTCGACGGGCGCCCCGCGTTCGACTGGATCCTGGGGGCGGCGGAGCCGCGGAACCTCTTCGCGGAGCTCGACGTCTACTGGGTGCACCACGCGGGCTACAAGCCAGCCAAGTTCATCCGGGACCACGGCTCTCGGATCCCGCTCGTCCACCTGAAGGATGCAAAGGAGCTTGGCAACGGACCCGTCGACTTCGACGAGATCTTCGCCGCGACCGACTCGGTCGGGGCCGTCGAGTGGTTCATCGTCGAGCAGGAGGAGTACAGCCACGCGCCCATCAAGTCCGTGAGGCTCTGCCACGAGCAGATGAAGGCGTGGGGCCGGGCTTGATCACGCCGAGGAATTAGGAAACAATCGGAGAAACCCCACCCATGCCCCGCCCCGTCACCCTGTTCACCGGCCAATGGGCCGACATGCCTCTCGAGAAGCTGGCCCCGCTCGCCAGGAAGATGGGCTATGACGGCGTCGAGCTGGCGTGCTGGGGGGACCACTTCGAGGTCGACAAGGCTCTTTCGTCGAAGACCTACGTGAGGGAGAAGTGGGACCTGCTCCGTGCGAGCGGCCTCACCTGCCAGGCGGTCTCGAGCCACCTCGTCGGGCAGGCGGTGTGCGACCTCATTGACGCCCGCCATCGCTCCATCCTGCCGCCCGACGTCTGGGGCGACGGCAAGCCCGAGGCCGTCCGCAGGCGGGCCGCCTCGAAGATGATCGCGACCGCGAAGGCCGCCCGGAAATT
>PMSP01000141.1 GCA_003168315.1 Opitutaceae bacterium | reverse complement strand
ATCGACCTCGGCCGGATCACCGGGGCCGCCGGGGAGACGCTCGAGCGGATTGAGCGCTGGCCCGTCATGCGAGCCCTCTTCCTCTGGCTCCTGTTCGCCTCGGCGCTGGCGGGGATATTCTGGGTGACCCGCTGAGATGAAGATCTTCATCAACGAGCACATGGACAAGGCGCGCCTCAACCGCCGCCGGTTCTTCTTCTTCTCGTCCGTGTTCGTCCTGACGAGCCTGGCGACCTGGTTCGTTGCGGACCTCTACTGGCGCGACGTCGACGGGCTGACCGGCGTCGAGATCATCCTGCTCGTCCTCTTCGTCCCGCTCTTCGCGCACATCTCCGTCGGCTTCTGCACGGCGTTCGCCGGGTTCTACGTGATCAACCGGGGCGGCGACAGCAGCCGGATATCGGTCTCATCGCCGGCCGGCGGCCCGTACCGCCTCGCGTCGACGGCCATTGTCATGCCGGTGTTCAACGAGGACGTGAGCCGCGTCTTCGAGGGGCTCCGTGTCGTCTTCAGCTCTGTCCAGAAGATCGAGGGGGCCGACAACTTCGACTTCTTCGTCCTCAGCGACTCGAACCAGCCGAACCAGTGGATCCGCGAGGAGGTCGCCTGGGCCGAGCTCTGCAAGCAGGTCGGGGGCTTCGGGAAGATATTCTACAGGAAGCGCCGGCAGGCGATCAACAAGAAGGCCGGCAACGTCGCCGACTTCCTTCGGCGCTGGGGGAAGAACTACCGCTACATGGTCGTCCTCGACGCCGACTCGATCATGACCGGCGAGTGCCTCGCCCGGCTCGTGACGATGATGGAGGCCAACCCCTCTGCCGGCATCATCCAGACGGCTCCGCGCACCGTGCGCGGGGAGTCGCTGTATTCGCGGCTCCAGGCGTTCGCCAACCGACTCTACAGCCCGCTCTACCTCGCCGGCCTCAACTACTGGCAGCAGCACGAGGGAAACTACTGGGGCCACAACGCGATCATCCGGGTGCAGCCGTTCATGGAGCACTGCGCGCTCCCGGACCTGCCCGGCAACGAGCCCTTCGGGGGCCGGATCCTCTCCCACGACTTTGTCGAGGCGGCCCTCATGCGGAAGGCGGGGTGGGCCGTGTGGCTCGCCCACGACGTCGAGGGCAGCTACGAGGAGGGGCCGCCGAACCTGATCGAGAGCGCCAAGCGCGACAGGCGCTGGTGCCAGGGGAACCTGCAGCACACGTGGCTCCTGACGGCCCGCGGCTTCCGGCCGGCCAACCGCTTCCACCTCCTCATGGGGGTCATGGCCTACGTGTCCTCGCCGCTCTGGCTCCTCTTCCTCGTCCTGGGCACGATCGAGATGGTGAACCAGTCGGCGAGCAGCCCCCTGGACGTCGGCTTCACGCCGGGCGACACGACCTCCCTCTTCGGGTACATGGTGGCGCTTCCCGAGGCACTGACCCTCTTCTCCCTGACGATGCTCCTTCTGTTCCTGCCGAAGTTCGCGAGCGTGATCGTCCTGCTCGGCCGCAGCGCCGAGGTGGCCCAGTTCGGAGGAAGATGGAGGCTCATCGGGAGCGCGTTCCTCGAGGCGATCGGCTCCATGCTGCTCGCTCCGATCAACATGATCTTCAACACGAAGTTCGTCATCTTCACGCTCCTCGGCCAGGGCGTCGCCTGGGTCGCGCAGAAGCGGTCCGCGGATGAGGACGGGACGGACTGGCGGGAGGCCATCATCACGCACGGGCTCTCGACCGTTTTCGGCGTCTTCTGGGGCGTCTCCTCGCTGATCCTCATACCCGCGTACTTCGCCTGGCTCAGCCCGGTGCTTGCCGGCCTCGTCTTCTCGATCCCGCTCTCGATCTTTCTCAGCAAGGCCGGCTTCGGCCGGAGGGCGAGGGAGCTCGGCATCTTCCTGACGCCCGAGGAGACCCACCCGACGCGCGAGCTCCAGCTGCTCGAGGTCAACATCGCCGAGTGCTACCGCCACTTTCCGCCCTTCGAGCCGCTCCGGGCCGACTACGGCCTCATGCAGGCCGTCCTGGACCCGTACATCAACGCGATGCATGTCGCTCTCCTGCGCCAGCGCCGCACAAGCGCCGTCGCCAGGGAATGGTTCGCCAAGCTGCAGGTGCGCCTGCTGCGGGAGGGCCCGGGCCGCTTCACGACCAAGGAGAAGATGGCGCTTCTCCTCGACCCCCAGTCGATGATCCGCCTGCACAGGGAGCTCTGGAGCCTGCCGTCTGAGTCGCTCGCCGAGTGGTGGCGCCTGGCGATGCGCCAGTACAACGTCCTGGCGGCGGTGCCCAGCACCGCGCTCTACCGCTAGGCCAGCCCGGAGATCCTGCGGAGCTCGACCCTGACCCGCTCGAACTCCGCCTCGCAGTCGCTGATAAGCGGGGAGAGGGAGGCCAGGCCCTCCCTGCGGGAGATGGACTCGAGGCGCTCGGCCATGGACTTCAGCAGCTGGGCGCCCACGTTCGCGGAGCTTCCCTTTATGGTGTGCGCCGCCCGCGTGAAGGTGCTGACGTCCCTGGATGCCTGGCACGCCTTCAGGTCCGCGATCCGCCTGGGCGTGTCCTCGATGTAGATGTTCACGATCTCCCGGAGGAACTCCCCGTTGTCGCCGGGGTTCAGGTCCCTCAGGTTGGCGATGGCATCAAGGTCGATTGTCGGGAGTTCGGACACGGTGCTTGTCGGGGTTGTGTTGTCCTTGGGGCGCGCCCTAGGTCGCCCACTCGAACGAGGTGTTCTGCTCGATTTCAGTGATGGTCGTCATGCCGAGGAGGACCTTCTTCAGTCCGTCGTAGCGGAGGGGCTTGTAGCCCACCTTCGCCGCGGCCTTGGTGATCTCCTGGACGCTGCGCTCCTCGGAGATGAGCGCGCGGATCTCCTCGGTGATGAGGACAAGCTCGTGGATCGCGACCCGCCCCTTGTAGCCCGTCCCGCGGCACTTGGGGCAGCCCTTGCCTCGGTAGAAGCTGACGTCCGTCAGCCCCTCGTCCTTGAAGTACTTCGCAAGGACCTCGCGGGGGGGGGTGTAGGCCTCCTTGCAGTTCTCGCAGATCCTCGCGGCCAGCCTCTGGGCGAGGACCCCGATCACGGACGGGGCGACCATGTACGGCTCGACGCCGATCTCGATCAGGCGGGTGATCGCCTGCGGCGCGGAGTTCGTGTGAAGCGTGGCGAAGACGATGTGGCCCGTCAGGGCGGCCTCGGTGGCGATCTTGGCGGTTTCAAGGTCGCGGATCTCGCCAATCAGGATCGCATCCGGGTCCTGCCTCATGAGGGCCCGCAGCAGGTTCGCGAACTTGAGGTCGATCGTGGCGTTGACCTGGCTCTGGGTGACGCCCTCGAGCTGGATCTCTATCGGGTCCTCGATCGTCGATATGTTGAGCTCCGGGGTGTTGATCTCATACAGCGCCGAGTAGAGCGTGGTCGTCTTCCCCGAGCCGGTCGGCCCGGTGACGAAGATGATGCCGTTCGGGTTCTGGATA
>PMSP01000248.1 GCA_003168315.1 Opitutaceae bacterium | reverse complement strand
TTCATGATACCGCTGGCTTGCGGCGCCGCTCGCGGATCGAGGAGAAGCTGGAAAAGCTCTCGGTGGCGGACGCGCTCAATGCCATCCGCTTCGCCGAAGTCGTCATCGTGCTGATCGATTCGCAGACCCCGTTCGAGGAGCAGGATATCCGGATCGCCGATCTGGTCGAGCGCGAAGGCCGCGCCGCAGTCATCGCGGTCAACAAATGGGATCTGGTCGAGCAAGAGGCCGGCGCGTTGACGCGTCTGCGCGCCGAAGTCGATCGGCTATTGCCGCAGATCAAGGGCGTGCCGGTTGTCACGCTTTCGGCGCGCTCCGGCGATGGCCTCGACCGGCTGATGGCGGCGGTCGAGGAAAGCTACGCCAGTTGGAATCGCCGCGCCTCCACGTCGGCGCTCAACCGTTTCCTCGCCCAGGTGGTGTCGGCGCATCCGCCGCCCGCCGTCAAAGGCCGCGCGCTGCGGCTCGATTACATCACCCAGCCGAAGGCGCGGCCGCCGACGTTCGTGCTGTTCTCGTCGCGGGCGCACGCGCTGCCCGAGACCTACCGGCGCTACCTGGTCAACAGCTTGCGCGAAAGTTTCGCGCTGCCCGGCACGCCGATCAGGCTGACACTGCGGGCTAAACAAAATCCCTACGCCGGCCGTCGAAAACGCCGCCACTGATTTCTTCCTTGGAAGAAAAGTTTCAAGCGCGGGTGGCCTCAGGCGGGTGGAATAAAGTCCAGGAATTTTTTGGCGTAGAAATCATAGAGCTTGCCGGTTTCGGCACAGTTCGGCAGGCACAGATCGAGGATTTTCTCCGCCACCTCGTCGGGCGTCGGCAGCGTCAGTGGGTCTTCGCCCGGCATGACAGCGGCGCGCATGCGGGTGCGGGTCGGGCCCGGATTGAACAGATTGACGCGCACCGGCGTCGAACTTGTTTCCGCCGCGTAAGTTCGCGCCAGCGCATTGAGAGCTGCTTTCGACACCGAATAGGGGCCGGCATAGGCGCGGGCATTGGTGGCGGCGCCCGAGGTCAGGAAGACGGCGCGGCCTGCAACCGAGCGCCGCAGCAACCCATCCATGGCGCGGATCAGGTGCCAATTGGCGGTGACGTTGACGGCCATGGCCTCGTCCCAGGCCGCCGGCATGACATGATCGAGGGGCGAGCGTTGACCGGCCACCGCGGCGTTTCCGACCAGAACATCGAGCCGCTGGTAGCGCTCGTTCAAAGCCGAAGCGAGCCGGTAGAAGCCGTCGTAGTCGCGCATGTCGAGCGGCACCAGCGTCGCCGAGCTGCCGGCTTTGCGCACCGCATCGTCAAGCTCTTCGAGGCCGCCGACCGTGCGCGCCACGGCGACCACGTGGGCGCCTGCGCGCGCCAGGGCGAGCGCCGTCGCATAACCGATGCCGCGCGAGGCGCCGGTGACGAGCGCGATACGATCCGTAAGAGGCGACATTGCTGAGCTGGGCTTAGCTGGCTTCGGCGAGCAGCGAGAGCTGGCGCGGTGAGGTGTCCTGCGCCATGCGGTCGGTCAGCGGGGTCGGATATTCGCCGGTGAAGCAATGATCGGTGAATTGCGGCCGCACCGGATCGCGGCCCTTTTCGCCCATGGCGCGATAGATGCCCTCGACCGAGAGGAAGGCGAGAGAGTCGGCGCCGATGAATTTGCGCATGCCTTCGAGATCGTGGGTCGCGGCCAACAGCTTGTCCCGCTCGGGCGTGTCGATGCCGTAATAGTCCGGGTGCGTGATCGGCGGCGAGGCGATGCGGAAATGCACTTCGCGGGCGCCGGCCTCGCGCATCATCTGCACGATCTTCACCGAGGTCGTGCCGCGCACGATCGAGTCGTCCACGCAGACCAGGTTGTCCACCCCGGCGCGGACCGAGCCGTAGGTGATGTCGTAGACATGGCTCACGAGGGCGTTCCTCATGGATTCCTGCCCGATGAACGTGCGGATCTTCAGGTCCTTGCTGACCACCTTCTCGCCCCGCGGCCAGTTGCGAAGGATGAGCTCGTCCAAGAGCGGCTCGGTGAGCGCCCCCTCGCCGCTCGCCTTGAGGATCGCCGCCTTCACCTCGTCGCGCCGGACGCTGCGGAGCGCCGACATGAGCCCGTAGTAGGCGACCTCGGCCGTGTTGGGGATGAAGCTGAAGACCGTGTCGGCCCAGTTGTTGTCGATCGCCTTCAGCACCTGGGGCGCGAGCTTCCCGCCGAGCGCCTGGCGCTCGCGGTAGATGTCCACGTCGTTCCCCCGCGAGAAATAGATCCGCTCGAACGAGCACGAGGCGCGCGGGAGCGCCGGGGTGAACGGCTGCTCCGAGATCGTCCCGCGGCGCTTGATGACGACCGCGTGGCCGGGCTGGACCTCCCTCACGTCGCCGACCGCGAGGTCGAACACGGTCATGAGGGGCGCCCGCTCGGAGGCGAAGGCGACCACCTCGTCGTTCTGGAACCAGTGGCAGGGGCGGACACCGGAGGGGTCCCGGGCGACGAAGGCGTCACCGTTGCCGACGAGGCCGCAGAGGACGTAGCCGCCGTCCCACTTCTGCGAGGCCCTGGAGAGGACCCGCGCCAGGTCGAGGTCCTCGCTGATCCTGCGCGAGAGGTCCTCGCCGGCGAGGTTCCTCGTCCTCAGGTACCGGTAGATGTCCTCGTGCTCCTCATCGAGGAAGAAGCCGATCTTCTCCAGTACCGCCTGGGTGTCCGTCGCGAACACGGGGTGCTGGCCGATGCCGATCAGCGACTGGTTCAGGTCGGCCGTATTCGTCAGGTTGAAGTTGCCGCAGAGGGCGAGGTTGCGGGTCGCCCAGGGGCTGCGCCTGAAGTACGGGTGGCAGGCGCTCAGGTTGTAGCCGCCGCTGGTGCCGTAGCGCAGGTGGCCGAGGAAGAGCTCGCCCCCGAAGTCGAAGTTCCTCTTCACGGTCTCGGGGAACTCCGGGTGGATGGCGCCCGAGGCGACCTTCTCGTTGTACTGGCCGAGGAGGTCCTTGAAGATCCTGTCCAGCGGGTTGGACTTCACGTTCCTCTCGCGGAACATGAAGGGCTCGCCCGCGGGGACGTCCAGCTTCACGCAGGCCACGCCGGCGCCGTCCTGGCCCCGGTTGTGCTGCTTCTCCATGAGGAGGAATAGCTTGGTGAAGCCCCAGAGGGGCGTTCCGTACTTCTCCTGGTAGTAGGACAGGGGCTTGAGGAGGCGCACGAGCGCCACCCCGCATTCGTGGGAAACGAAATCGCTCATGGCGCGGCTAGGAGAGACCGGGACGCTTCATCGCCACCTCTATACTGGTCTCCCAGCCCGTTCGCAACTCGGCGACCGGCCATTCGAGCGCGCCCTTGGCGGTCTCGACGCGAAGGAAGGCGTCGTCGGTCAGCTTGCCGATGTCGTGGGCCAGGATTCCCGCCTCCTCGGCGGCGGCGATGAGGCCGTTTGCGTTCCCCGGCTCGGACGATATGACGACCCTGCCCTGGCTCTCCCCAAAGAGAAGCGCGTCCAGCCGCGCGGCGGTGAACTGCGCGAGGTCGACCGACGCGCCGAGCGTCACCGCCCCGAAGAGCTTCTCGCTGATGGCCACAAGGAGGCCGCCCTCGCTCAGGTCATGGGCCGAGCGCACCCGCCTGCCCCTGATGTGGGTCAGGATGAAGTCCTGGAGCGCCTTCTCGGCGGCGAGGTCCACCCTTGGGGCGTCGCCCGTCTTCTTCCCGTGGATCAGCCCGAGGAACTGGCTCCCGCCAAGCTCGTCCGGCGCTCCGCCGAGGAGTATCAGGCGGTTTCCCGCCGAGCGCGCGAACTGGCTCGTGACGTGCGCCTCGTCCTCGATGAAGCCCACGACCGACACGGTCGGAGTCGGGTCTATGGCCCCCTCCGGGGACTCGTTGTAGAGGGAGACGTTGCCGCCGACCACCGGGACGTCGAAGAACCGGCAGGCCTCGGCGAGGCCCTCCACGCATTCCTTCAGCTGGTAGAAGTTCTCCGGCTTGTAGGGGTTCCCGAAGTTGAGGTTGTCCGTCATCGCGAGCGGCGTCGCCCCGGCGCACACCAGGTTGCGCAGGCACTCGACCATCGCGATCAGGGCGCCCCGCCGGGGGTTCAGGTAGCAGTAGCGCCCGTTGCAGTCGTTGCTGATCGCGATGAACTTCTCGCTCGAGCCGAGGCGCAGCCGGACGACGCCGGCGTCGCTGCCGGGCAGGAGGACCGTGCCGTGCTGCACCATGTGGTCGAACTGCCGGTAGAGCCACCGCTTGGAGGCGATCGTCGGATGGGAGAGGAGCCTGAGGAGCGCCTGCGTGGCCCCGGCCGCGTCCAGGTCGGGGAGCCCGGATCCCTCCGGCGTCCAGGCGGACGTCTCGTCCAGGTAGGACGGCCTTTTCGACTCGCGCTGGTAGACGGGGGCGTCGTCCGTCAGCGCGGAGGCCCGGATGTCGGCGACCACGACCCCGTGCTGCGTCACGACCATCCGGCCCGTGTCGGTGACGGTCCCCACGTGGGCCGCGTGGAGGTCCCACTTCGCGAAGACCTGCTCTATCTCCTTCTCGCGGCCCTTCTGGACGATGACCAGCATCCTCTCCTGGGACTCGGAGAGCATGATCTCGTAGGAGTTCATCCCGGGCTCGCGCTGGGGGACCTGGTCCAGCTCGATCTCGATCCCCGCCCCGCCGCGGCTCGCGGTCTCGCATGTCGAGCAGGTGAGCCCGGCCGCGCCCATGTCCTGGATCCCGACGACGAGGCCCGGGACGTCCATCATCTCGAGGCATGCCTCGATGAGGAGCTTCTCCATGAAGGGGTCCCCCTTCTGCACCGCCGGCCTGTCCGAGGCGCTCTCGGCGCTCAGCTCCTTCGAGGCGAAGGCGGCGCCGCCGAGGCCGTCGCGCCCGGTCGCCGCGCCCACGTAGTAGACGGGGTTGCCAAGGCCGGTCGCCCTGCCGCGCCGGATCTGGTCGTGGCGCAGCGTGCCAAGGCAGAGCGCGTTGACGAGCGGGTTGCCCTCGTAGCAGCGGTCAAAGTATACGTCCCCCGCCACGGTCGGCACCCCCACGCAGTTGCCGTAGTGCGCTATCCCGGCGACGACCCCCCTCAGGAGCCGCTTCGTCGCCGGGGAGTCCAGCTCGCCGAACCTGAGGGAGTTCGTGAGGAGGACGGGGCGCGCGCCCATCGTGAAGATGTCGCGGATGATGCCGCCGACCCCCGTCGCGGCCCCCTCGAAGGGCTCGATCGCGCTCGGGTGGTTGTGCGACTCGATCTTGA
>PMSP01000123.1 GCA_003168315.1 Opitutaceae bacterium | reverse complement strand
CGCGGTGGTGTTTTCAGAGGGGCCGAACAACCACCAGGGCCACTTCGGCATGGAGGTGAACCTTGACCTGATCAGGTTCTGACGGCGGCCCCGGTGCCCTCCTGGAAGCCGAACCCGTGAGCCGCGCCGGAAGCCAGCAGCGAACCCTACTGGAGATCCTCGGGCGGCTGCGGCCCCACTGGGCGACGGATGCAGGGCTGCCGGGCCGAATTGACTCCCTCCTCGGCGGCGACAGGCGCCTGGGCTCGCGCGACCGGCGGCTGTACCGGGAGCTGATCTACGCGACCCTCAGGTATCTCCCCTGGATTGAGCCGCTCCTCGGGCCGGATCCCCGGGAGGCGGCGCGCAGGATCGCCTGGCTCGCCGCGGACACGCCCGCCTCGCGGGAATTCCGGGCTGAGACCGCCGGCGGCCTTCCCGCCTGCCCGGCGGACGCCGGCGAGAAGGCGCGGATCCTTGGCGCCGACGTCGAGGCCCTCACCCCGTTCTGGTTCCGCGCCGAGTGCCCGGGCGCCTCCCTGCCCCCGCTCCGCGAGACCCTCCTTTCCCGGGCGCCCCTCTGGCTCCGCCTCCAAACCGGCGACCCCGCGGCGGTCCTGAGCGAGTTCGACTCCCTCGGCTGGGAATGGCGGCCGAGCCCGCTCCTGCCGGGGGCCCTCGAGCTCCCGGCGGGAACGGACGTGTCGAGGACAAGGGCGTACCTGTCCGGGTTGGTCGAGATACAGGACATCGGCTCCCAGCTCGTCCTGGAGGCCGTCGGCGCGGCTCCCGGCGGCCATTGGCTGGACGCCTGCGCGGGATCCGGGGGAAAGACGCTGCAGCTTGCCTCGCTCCTCGGAGCCGCCGGGCGCGTCACCGCGAGGGACGTGCGCCCCGCCGCGCTCGAGGAGCTCTCGCGCCGCGCCGCCCGGGCGGGCCTCGGCGACAGGATAGGCATCGGGGACTCCGTCGACCCGCAGGGCGGCTTTGACGCGGTCCTCGTCGACGCCCCGTGCTCGGGCTCGGGCACCTGGCGGCGCGCGCCGCACCTCAGGTGGGTGACGACGGCCGCCTCCGTCGCCGCCGCGGCGCTACTCCAGGAAAGGCTTCTGGTCGAAAGTGCGCCCCGCGTCCGAGTCGGCGGGATCCTGGCCTACGCCACGTGCTCCCTCTGCCGCACCGAGAACGAGGGGGTCGCCGGGTCGTTCCTGGCCAGGGAGGGCAACTTCGAGGCTGTCATCCGCGGGAGGACGCTCCTTCCCCAGTCGCATGACGGCGACGGGTTCTTTGTTGCAACCTTCAGGCGCATCCGCGCCTAGGTTTCAGCTCGGGCCCCTGGACTCCGCTCGCTGGACCTTCACGACCACCCGGAACATCTGGAGGGCGAGCCAGAACACGAGCGTCAGGCACGCCGCGCAGGAGGCGCCGAAGAAGAGGATCATCCGGTGATCCTTTGACGGCACGTGCGTCGAGACGACGCTGTACATGTAGATGAAAAAGATGATCACGAGGACTGCGTCAACCGCGAGGCTGGCGGGGGTTACTAGCTTGTCTTCCGGCTTTTGCATGACCCGAGCATGAAAGCGCAGGGATATCGGCGTTGTCCACGAAAATTGAAGACTGCGGTAAACGCGTAGTGGCCCCGGGCAGTCTTGCCAGCGCGGGGGCGGTCCCGCATATCTATCCCTTGGCTCCATGAAGAGGATACTCATAATCGAGGACGAGGATCGCCTCCGCAACATGCTGCGGTTGTCGCTCGAGAGACTGGGCTACACGGTCGCCGAGGCGCGCGACGGCGCCGAGGGCTTGGCCCAGTTTGCCAAGCATTCCCCGGACTTGGTCCTCACGGACCTCGTCATGCCGGAAAAGGAGGGCCTGGAGACGATCCAGGAGCTGAGTAAGCGCAAACCGGGCCTGAAGATCATCGCGATGACCGGCGGCGGCCGCTCGGACGCCCGGGACACCCTCAAGATGGCCCTTCACTTTGGCGCCAGCCTTGCCCTCTCGAAGCCGTTCGCCCTGGACAGCCTCGCCTCGGCGGTTGAGAACCTCCTGGAAATCCCGGCACTGGACTGATTCGCGCCGCCCAAAGGCGAAGGGGCCGGCCGGCGCCGGAGGGCCGATGTCGGGATTACTGTAAAGTAACGATTGAGTCGTTTCCGCCGCAAAGCAGCGTACGACCAAAGGCATGCCCCCACCCCTCCTGCGCGTCGCGGCCGCGCTTGCCCTGCTCTCATCCCCCCTGGCTGCGGCGGCCGGAGCCGATGCTCAGCTCACCGTGCTCGCGGGCCAGCCGGGCGCGGTCATCAACCGGAACATCTACGGGCAGTTCTCGGAGCACCTCGGGCACTGCATCTATGACGGCATATGGGTCGGAACCGACTCCCCCATCCCCAACACGGACGGCTACAGCAACGCCGTCCTGGCCGCGCTGAGGGACCTTCATGTCCCGATCCTGCGCTGGCCGGGCGGCTGCTTTGCCGACGAGTACCACTGGAAGGACGGGATCGGGCCGGCCGAGAAGCGCCCGTCCATCTACAATTCCCACTGGGGCGGCGTCGTCGAGAACAACCACTTCGGGACCCATGAGTTCCTCAACCTCTGCGAAAAGCTCGGGATCGAGCCCTACATCTGCGTCAACGTCGGGAGCGGCTCGGTGCAGGAGGCGATGGAATGGGTCGAGTACATGACCTCAGACGCCAGCTCGCCGATGGCGAACCTGCGGCGCGCCAACGGCAGGGACAGGCCCTGGAAGGTCCGCTACGTCGCGGTCGGCAACGAGAGCTGGGGTTGCGGCGGAAACATGCGGCCGGAGTTCTACGCCGACAATTTCCGCCGCTACAACACCTTCCTGAAGGACTACGCCTCGGGCCCGGGAAACCGGCTCTACCGCGTCGCGTGCGGGCCGGCCGAGGACGACTACGCGTGGACCGACACCCTGATGAGGATCGCCGGCCCCCAGATGAGCGGGCTCGCCCTCCACTACTACACCATCCCGACGGGCGACTGGTCAAAGAAGGGCTCGGCGACGCAGTTCGGCCGGCCGCAGTACTTCAGCGCGCTCGGCAACACCCTGCGGATGGAGGAGCTCGTCACCCGGCATTCCGCCATCATGGACAAGTACGACCCGAAGAAGAGGGTCGGCCTGATCGTCGACGAATGGGGCATCTGGACCGACGTCGAGCCGGGAACCAACCCGGGGTTCCTCTTCCAGCAGAACTCGATGCGCGACGCCATCATCGCCGCCCTGAACCTGCATATCTTCCAGGCGCACGCGGACCGCGTCGCCGGGGCCGACATCGCCCAGATGGTCAATGTTCTCCAGGCAATGATCCTGACGGACCATGACAGGATCGTCCTCACCCCCACCTACCACGTGTTCGAGATGTTCCGGGTCCACCAGGACGCGACGCTCCTGCCCGTCGAGCTGACGACGCCGAACCTCTCGGGCACGCTCGAGAAAATACCTATGGTGAGCGCCTCCGCGTCGCGCGACGCGTCGGGAAGGATCCACCTCTCGCTCGTCAACACGGACCCGGACGGGGCGGCGACGGTCTCCTGCGCCCTCGCGGGCGCATCCTTCGGGGCCGTCACCGGGCGCATCCTGACCGCGCCCGCGATGACGGCGCACAACACGTTCGATTCGCCCCATTCCGTCGAGCCGGTGCCGTTCTCGGGCGCCACCGTCTCCGGCGACCGCGTTGCCGTGGTCCTGCCGCCCCTGTCGGTCGTCGTCCTCGAGCTCTAAAGACCCTCCCGGGCGGACGAGCCTGGCGCTTTCCTCCGGGCCGCGGAGCCGCCTGTCGAGGCGTCCCGGCGACGCACGGTTGACCCGTCCACCCAAGTCGCGCCGACCAGCGTCGCCCGCGGAAACTCCTGGACGCCCGCCTCGTTGTTGTGGATCTGGCTGACGACCATGTCCACGGCGGCCTCCCCGGCCACCAGGTTGTGCTGGTGCATGCCGGCGACGTCCGGCCGGGAGGACCGCCACTCGAGCTGGATGACACCGATGTCGTCGGGCACCCTGCGTCCCGCCGCCTTGATCCACCCGAGGACGCTGTTGTAGAGGGTGAAGACCACGTCCGGCCTGTGCCGGTTGAGCCATCCGCGGAACATCTCCGCCCTGCCCGGACCCGTGACGTCGCCAAAGACCGGGATCTGCTGGCCCTTGGGCAGCCGGCGCTGGCCCGCGAGGTATCCCGAGGAAAACCGGCTCTCGACAAGGTCGTCGATGACGTCGTCCAGGACGAGGCCGGGGCGACGGTATCCCAGGGCCAGCGCCTTCTCGAAGGCCATGAGGGCGAGGCTGTAATGGTCCACGCAGCAGTACGAGAGGTCGGGATCGTGCGTCCGGACGCCGGTCACGATGCAGGGCAGCTTCCTCCACACCGGTTCGAGCTGCGCCGGCAGGTGGTTCGTGTCCATGAGGCCCACCAGGACGAGCCCCTTGATCCCACGGGCGCCCAGTATCCTGAGCCAGCGCTCCGCGGTGATCTCGGGGTCGTGCAGCCAGAAGCGGTCGAAGTCGTAGCCGAGGGCGGCGGCCCGCCTCTCGCAGCCCTCGACGTAGATCGGGATGGTCGGGTGGTCCTTGAAGGCGGCGGGGTCGAGGTTGGCGTTGACGAGCGCGAGCTTGGCCTGGAGCCGGCTCGTGCGGGCCGAGCGCAGCTGGGCCATGAGCTGGGAGACAATGGCGTTCGGCCTGTAGCCGAGGCGGTCGGCCGCCGCCCTGATCCTCTTGATCGTCGCGGCCGGGATCTGGCTGCTGCCGCGAAGCGCCAGGGATATCGTGTTCTTCGAGTATCCCAGCTCGCGCGCGATGTCTTTGAGCGTTGGGCGGGGCATGGAGGGCGCAGTGCGACAAATCCCCCAGTTCAGCCTAACGGTCAAGTACGGGAAGCGTCGCGTCGCCCCGCCGGGGCGCCAGACAAGGAAACCAAGGCACTTGCTCCCCCACCCCGAATGCCCATGAGACCCTGGACGATCCTGCGTGCCGCCGTGCTGGCGGCGACAGCCGCATGCGCCGACGCGGCCGCGGAACCGGTTCAAACCGGGGCGCCGTTCGCCGTCACGGTTCGCGTGGACGCCTCGAGGCCCGTCGGGGAGATGACGCCCGTTTGGCGCTTCTTCGGGGCCGACGAGCCGAACTACGCAACCATGAGGGACGGCAAACGCCTCCTCGGCGAGCTGGGCCAGCTGCGGCCGGGCGCGGTCTATTTCAGGAGCCACAACCTTCTGACCACGGGCGACGGGACGCCGTCGTTCAAGTGGGGAAGCACCAACGCCCTATCCGAGGGACCGCACGGGGAGCCCGTCTACGATTGGACCATACTGGACCGCATCTTCGACACCTACCGCGCCAGCGGGATCAGCCCCTATGCGGAGATCGGGTTCATGCCGAGGGCCCTCTCCACGATGCCCGAGCCGTACCGCCATGACTGGCACCCGGGCCTCAAATACGAAGAGGTTCCCAGCGGCTGGGCCTATCCGCCGCGCGACTATGCGAGGTGGGCGGAGCTCGTCTACCAATGGGTCGGCCACTGCGTGGAGCGCTATGGGCGCAGCGCGGTCGAGCGCTGGTATTGGGAGGTCTGGAACGAGCCGAACCTGGCGACCTATTGGCGCGGGTCCCCGGAGGAGTTCTACAGGCTTCATGACTTCGCCGTCGATGCCGTGAGGCGGGCGCTCCCGACCGCGCGCGTCGGGGGTCCCGACGTCGCCGGGTTCGGGGGCAAATTCATGCGGGATTTCCTCGCCCATTGCGCGCGCGGCCAGAACTACGCCACCGGCCGCAGGGGAACGCCCACTGACTTCATCTCCTTCCATGCCAAGGGCCAGCCGGCCTTCGTCGACGGCCACGTGCGGCTTGGCATCGCGGCGCAGCTGTCCGAGATCAGCCGCGGGTTCGCGATGATCGCCTCGGTGTCGGAGCTCAGGGACCGGCCGATCGTCATCGGGGAGTCCGACCCTGACGGATGCGCCGCCTGCGCCGGGCCGCAGCTCGGCTACCGCCCGGGCACGATGTATTCCAGCTACACGGCGGCCACCATCGCCAGGGAGTACGCCCTGACGGACCGGGCGGGCGTCAACCTCCAAGGCAGCCTCACCTGGGCCTTCGAGTTCGAGGACCAGCCGTACTTTGCCGGCCAGCGCGTGCTGTCGACGAACGGGATCGACCTGCCGGTGCTGAATGTCTTCCGGATGCTCAGCCGGATGGGCGGGCAGAGGGTTCAGGCCGAGAGCACCGGGGAGGTGCCCCTGGAGGCCGTTCTCCGCGAGGGGGTGCGCGGGGCCCCCGACATCGGGGCGCTGGCGAGCCTGGATGGAAGCCGGCTCTGCGTGCTTCTTTGGCACTACCACGACGATGACGTCGCCGGACCCGGCGCCGAGGTCAGGCTGGAATGCACGGCGCTCCCCGCGGCCCTGACAGCGCGCGTCACGCAGTACATGATCGATGGCAGCCACAGCAACGCGTACTCG
>PMSP01000219.1 GCA_003168315.1 Opitutaceae bacterium | reverse complement strand
AGGATGGATGGGACCGCGTCCAGGGCTTTCCCGTGTCGCGCAACAATCCCCCGGTCACGTTCGAGCTGAACGGACGCGTCATATTCGCGAAGGGCTCCAACTGGGTTAATTCGGATATTTTTCCCGGCCGGATCACCGCGGAGACCCTGGAGCCGCTGCTGCAGCTGGCAAGGGGGGCCAACTTCAACGTGCTCCGGGCCTGGGGAGGGGGTGTCGTGAACCCGGAGCCATTCTTCGAAATGTGCGACGAGCTGGGCCTTCTCGTGTGGCAGGAGTTCCCCCTCGCCTGCAACAACTACCCCGACGACGCGGACTACCTGAGGGTCCTCGACCAGGAATCACGCTCAATCATCCGTCGCGTGCGCCAGCATCCCTGCCTCGCGATCTGGGGGGGTGGAAACGAGCTCTTCAATGCCTGGTCCAGGATGACGGACCAGTCGCTCGCCGTCCGTCTCCTCAACAGGAACTGCTACGACCTCCATCCCGGCACCCCTTTCCTGCCGACCGCGCCGGTCGAGGGGATGGGCCACGGCGACTACCGCTTCCGCGACGAGCGCGGGAGCGAGGTCTATGAGATCTTCCAGCGGGCGAGGAACACGGCGTACTCGGAGTTCGGCTGCCCCGGGCCCTCACCCGTCGACTACCTGAGGACCTTCATTCCCGAGTCCGAGCTCTGGCCCCCGCGCCCGGGCTCGAGCTGGGAGACCCACCACGCGTTCGGCGCGTGGGAGGCCGACCCGGCCTCATGGCTGTTTGCCGCGACCCTGGAGCACTACTTCGGAGCCGCCTGCGACCTTGAGGCGCTTGTCGCACAGGGCACGTGGCTCCAGTGCGCGGGCTACCAGTCCATCTTCGAGGAGGCGCGCCGGCAGAAGCCCCACTGCTCCATGGCGCTCAACTGGTGCTTCAACGAGCCCTGGCCCACCGCCGCAGGCAACTCGCTCGTCAGCTGGCCGGCCCGCCCGAAGGAGGCGTACGCGGCGGCGCGGGCAGGCTGCCGGCCCGTTCTGGCAAGCGCGCGCCTTGCGAAGTTTCAATGGAGGGGCGGCGAGAGCTTTTCCGCCGAGGTCTGGCTCCTGAACGATTCACCGCACGGGCTGCCGGCGGGCACGGTGGAGGCTGTCCTCACGGCGGGCGGCATATCCTTAAAGCTGCCCACGTGGTCGCACCCGCCGGTTGCGCCGGGGAAGAACCTGCGCGGGCCGGACGTGAGCTGCGTCCTTCCCTCCGTGGCCGCAGGGGAATTCGAGCTTGTCCTCAGGGCGGGGCCGGCCGACGGATGGGGCTCGACCTATCGGCTGAGCGTGGCCAGCACAGGTGGATAGCCTTCTGGGGCGCCCGGGCATTGCCGGGAACACCGGCCGGGACTTTACTTGGCGACAGGGCCGCGTACTTTGGCTTCCCATGGGAAACAGCGCCCAGGCCATCGACCTCGAATCGGAGCGCCTCCTTCGTGCCCTTATGCATGTCGACTGCGATCCGCGTGGGCGCAAGTGGAACTTTGACTCCTGCCGCGAGATAGCGCCAATGACATTGGAGATCAATCGCTTAAAAAAGGAGAAGGATGCCGTTATCCTCACGCACTCCTATGTGGAGCCAGAGATCATTTACGGGGTCGGCGACTTCAAGGGTGACTCCTACTACCTCAGCCTGATGGCGAGGGACTCCCGGGCGAAAATCATCATATTCGCCGGCGTGGTGTTCATGGCGGAGACGGCAAAGATACTCTCGCCCGACGCGACCGTCATCGTCCCCGACCGAAATTCAGGATGTTCGCTCGCGGACTCCATAACCGGCGAGGGGGTGCGCAGGCTAAAGGCGGTCCACCCCGATGCCACGGTCGTGTGCTACATCAATAGCACGGCCGAGGTGAAGGCCGAGTCCGATGTTTGCGTGACCTCGGGGAACGTCTACGACATCGTCGCAGGGCTTCCCGCCCGCCGCATCATCTTCGTGCCCGATCGGCTAATGGCGGAAAACCTGCGGGTGGAACTGAGGCGCCTCGGGGTGGACAAGGAGGTCATCTCCTCGGATGGAACCTGCATGGTGCACGAGGAGTTCACGACCGGCCAGGTCCTAGCGGCCCGCTCGCAATTCCCCGGCCTCAAGGTGGTCGCGCATCCCGAGTGCCCGCCGGACGTCGCGGCTGCAGCCGACTTCGTAGGAAGCACAGGCGCCATGATGAAGTATGTAAAGGCGTCGTCCGCCCCCTACTTCCTCATGCTGACGGAATGCGGCCTGGTCGGCCGGCTTGAGGTCGAGTCCCCTGAAAAGCGCTTCATCGGCGGCTGCCGACTGTGCCCGTACATGAAACTGAATACGCTCAAAGGAATACTCAGCGCCCTCGAAGCGCCGCGCGAGGACCAGATCGTCACGATCGATGAGGACCTGCGCCGGCGCGCCAGCCTCTCCATAGAAAGGATGTTCAGACTTGCAGCCTCGAACTGAACACCTGATTGACCTCGCCCTTGAGGAGGATGTCGGGCTCGGCGACGTCACGAGCCGCTCGATTTTCCCCGACGGCCATACATCGACCGCCGAGATCTCGGCCAGGCACGACCTCGTCGTCTGCGGACTCGATGTCGCGGAGCGCGTGTTCCTTCGGGTCGACCCCTCGATCAAGGTCATCCGCGGCGCCCGCGACGGCGACCGCGTCCGCAGGGGGGCGCGCGTCCTGAGGCTGTCCGGCCCGACCGGGGCCATCCTCATGGCCGAGCGGACAGCGCTCAATTTCGTGCAGCGGCTTTCCGGAATAGCGACCCTCTCCCGGATGTTCGCGGATGAGGTGGCCGGGACGGGAGTCCGGATTGTCGACACCCGCAAGACAACGCCGGGATACCGCGCCCTCGAGAAATACGCGGTCCGCGCCGGCGGCTGCGGGAACCACCGGAGCTCGCTCGGGGAGCATGTCCTCATCAAGGACAACCACATCGCGGCCGCGGGATCGCTGTCCAAGGCGGTTGCCAGGGCCCGGGCGGGCGCCCCTCACCTGGCCCGCATCGAGGTGGAGGCGAAGTCCCTGGCCGAGGTGCGCGAGGCCGTTCGCTCCCGCGCCGACGCCATTCTCCTCGACAACATGGATCCGGGGAAAGTCGCCGCCGCAGTGGCCATCATCGCCGGCCGAGCGTTGGTCGAGGTCTCGGGAGGGGTGCGCCTGGAGACCGTCCGCGACTTTGCCCAGCCGGGCGTCGACGTCATCAGCATCGGCGCCCTCACCCACTCGGCGCCCGCGGCCGACCTAAGCCTGACCCTCCTGCCCCGCAGGCGCTGACCGCGCATGAAGACGATCCGCACGGACTGCCTTGTCATCGGCGCGGGGCTGGCGGGATCGGCCTACGCGCTCCAGGCGGCGAAATCCGGCCTGTCGAGCGAGCTCCTCTCGCTCTCCGACCCGCTGAAGGCGAACAGCGACTGGGCGCAGGGCGGCATCATCTACGACACGAATCCGGATCCGGCGGCGTTGACCCGGGACATAGTCGAGGCCGGCGACGGCGTGTGCAACCCGGCGGCCGTCGAGCAGCTCGTGCGCGAGGGCCCACGGATTGTGAAGCAGCTTCTGATTGACGAGGCCGGCGTCGATTTTGACCGTGACCTCTCGGGGAGGCTCGACTTCACGCGGGAGGGGGGCCACGGCGAGCGCCGGATTATCCACCACCGGGACACCACGGGCCATGCCATCCTCTCCGCCGTGGCCCGGCGCGTCGACGCGGAGCCCCGGATCACCCGGCGGGCCGGTTGGGTGGCGATCGACCTCCTCACCCTATCCCACAATTCAACGGAGCAGTCCGACAAGTACCATCCCCTGACCTGTTTCGGCGCCTACGCTCTGGACACGGCGTCGGGCGAGGTAATCGCCATCGTAGCGAAGAAGACCGTCCTCGCCTGCGGGGGCCTCGGCCAGATCTTCCTGCACACGACCAACCAGCCCGGCAGCGTCGGCCACGGCGTGGCCATGGCCTACCGCGTCGGCGCTCGGCTGATCGACCTCGAGTACGTCCAGTTCCATCCGACCGTGTTCGCAAAAAAGAACGCCCCCCGCTTCCTCGTCACGGAGGCGCTCCGCGGAGAGGGCGGCGTCCTCGTCAACTCCAAGGGCGAGCGGTTCATGGACGCCGTGCATCCCCTGGGATCACTCGCGCCCCGCGACGTCGTGGCCCGCGCTATCAGGCACGAGCTTGCGGCGAGCGGAGAGCCGTGCGTCTTCGTCGATCTTTCGGCGATGGCTCCAGGATTCGCCCGCGAGCGGTTCCCGCATGTCCATGAGCTGTGCCTCTCCCATGGCGTCGACATTGAGCGGGAGCCGATACCGGTCGTTCCTGCGGCGCACTTCGCCTGCGGCGGCGTCCACACCGACCTCGACGGCCGCACAAACATCCGCAACCTGAATGCCATCGGCGAGACCGCGTGCACGGGCCTCCACGGCGCAAACCGCCTCGCGAGCACGTCGCTCTTGGAATGCGTGACCGGAGCGACATTCACGGCCGCCGCCGACGCCGAGGACATCGCACGCGACGAATTCCACCTGCCGGAGCCCAAGCCCTGGGAAAGCCCCACCCGCAAGGCCGACCCGGTGCTCATCCGCCAGGACATGCTGCAGATCCAGCATACCATGTGGAACTACGCGGGCGTCGTGCGCTCGCCGCGCCGGCTGACGCGGGCTCGGAGGATCCTCCTCGAGCTTCGCGAGGAGATCCAGAGCTTCTACCGGGGCTGCCAGCTCACGCGGGAGCTCGTTGAGCTGCGGAACGCCGTGCAGACAGCCCTTCTGGTCGTCCACGCGGCGGCGCTCAACCCGGTAAGCGGGGGCTGCCATTTCGTCGCCGGCGAGGACTGACGGACCGCTTCCGGTCGCGGAGCGCTGTTCGCTTGCCCTTCCATGCGTGCCGGTTGGAGATGGCGCGTGCGCCATCGCCAAACCAGGCGGCTTCCCTGAGTGATGAAGAAGTCCACGTTGGATTTTAACCGGGAGATCCTGTTCGGGGAATGCGGCGCCCTCCTTGCGGCCAATCCGACGGCCTACTGCGTCTCCCGCTTCACGAAGAACCCGTCGATCATCTCGGCGTCCGCCGTCGCGGGCACGCTCGCGGGGGGGGCGCTCTTCTGGCTGCTGGCGCGGATCTACGACAAGGTTAGACAGAAGAACTTCGACGCCAAGGTCCTCGCGAGTGACATCGGCTATTTCACGCCAGCCGCGGTCGTCCTCGGTTTCCTAGTGTATGACCCGTCGATCTATCTCACGTCACACCACCTCCTGAAGGAGGGCGACAGGGTCGTCCGGTCCGTCCTCGTGGGCCAGCTGGTCGCGTTCACCCTGTTCCTCGCCTGCATGAACCTCTACCGGCTTCTCCTACTTCGATTCAGGGGAAAGGCGCTCTGAGGCGGCGGCGCGGGGATCGGCGCTAGGCGCGACTCGCCGCAGGAGCTCAAGGAGCGTCTCCTCCTGCTCGGCGGGATCGATGTTGTAGCCGGCGAGCCGCGCCCTGTAGGCGGGAAGGTTGCCGAGGAAGCGCTCGAGCTCGGCCCTCGTGATCGCCTCCGAGCATTCGCCGAAGCCGGCCTCGGCGAGGAAGTTGGCGTTGTGCGTCTGCTCGAACTGCTTCCGCAGCGGGACGCCGAAATAGGGCTTCTTCAGGTAGATGGAGTCGGCAATCAGCGAAAACCCGGTCGTCGCTATGATCGCCCGGCAGTCGCAGAGGTCGCGGACGTAGGTCGCTCCCTGCGCCCGGTAGCAAATGTTCCCGTCCTCCCCGACCTTGTTATTGCAGTAGACGACAAAGCTCCCGTCCATCGACTCGAGGATCCCGATGAGTCCCGGGTTGGGCTTCGTCAGGTAGACGAGGACGGGCCCGCCCGCGGTCGGCGAGAGGTTCCGGATCTCGTTCTGGATGATCGGCGCGACGAACCGGACTTTCTCCCCGCCGGCCATCGGCTTCTTGAAGGACTTAACGATGTAGAACGCGGCCCCGTAGGTGCACACGCGAGTGGCGAGCCTCGCCAGCCAGAAGGCAAACATGTTGGTCCCGGCAGGAGGCTTTATGTACAAGAGCTCATTCTGGTTATCCATGCTGATGAGCGGCCTTCGTAGGAGGTGAGAGGCGACCATGCTGAACGGCTCGTAGGCCGTAATGAATACGTCGGGCCCGAATTCCTTGAGCTCGCGCCTCAGCCGGAACCCGTGGCGCAGGTAGAACGGGAAGATCCGCAGGTTCTTGGTGACCGTGTCAAAAAGGGACATCCCGTCGGCGTTGAAGTGAAGGTGGACCCCCTCGATCCGGGTCGGGTTGAATTCCCGCAGGGAGGCGCAGGCCCGGTCCCCGTACGTGAGCACCTTGACGCTGTGCCCCTCCTTCCTGAGCCGCGTGATGACCTCGATCGCCTCGAAGACATGCCCCAGACCCTCGCCCGAGACACCGTAGACAATGTTCATCGGGCGGATCCCGGGGACAGCCGGCCGCGCCTCAGAGCGCGGGGTCAAACTGGATCGCCCACTGGTTGTCCAGGCGCTTGGAGAAGTCCACCGGGTCGCCGACGCCGACGGCACCCCGGGAGACCTGGTAGGCCCAGACCTCAAAGTAGGTCAGGTTCGCGGCGCCGAAGATCGTCGAGAACGCCCCGTCCACGGCATCGAGGCCGCAGGAAACCTTGATCCTGCCGATGCGCGGCACGTGGAACCGCGCATCCGTCGTGAACCAGTTGCCGCCCAGATATACTTCGGCGTAGGCGTGGAAGTCCATGTGCCCCTCGGGATCCGGGAAACCGACGTCGGGAAGGTGCCCGGTGACATAGCGGGTCGGGATGTTGAACGTGCGGTTGAGGGCGACGGCCAGGTGCGCGAAGTCGCGGCA
>PMSP01000258.1 GCA_003168315.1 Opitutaceae bacterium | reverse complement strand
GCCTGAAAGCACCTGGTCGGCACCGTGGGAGGCGATGACCCTGATCTTGCGCGCACCAATCGCCGCCAAGTGCTCGATCCAATGGCAGGCGAGGCAGTCCCCAAAGATGGGGATCGTCGCGAGGGGACCGGATGCGGCAAGATGGGGAACAGCCGGTCTCTCGGAGGGGCATATGAGAAGAGCCTTCATCAATAGGCTCCGTGGCCAAAGACGACCGCCCGCGGGGTCCGGACCAGGATCTTGATGTCCTGACCGAGGCTCTGGCTCTCGATGTAACCGACGTCGAGAAGAACCTGTCCCGCGAAGTCTATTTCCGCCCTTCCGCTGATCTGCCAGACGCATGTGATGCCCGGCTTAACGGAAAGACGCCGGCGATCGGCAAGCGAGTAGAGCGCGACTTCGCGCGGGACGGGCGGGCGCGGCCCCACGAGCGACATATCGCCGATGAGGACGTTGTAGAACTGGGGGAGCTCGTCGAGGGAGTACCGCCGCAGCCAGTAGCCGACCCTTGTAACACGCGGGTCGTCCTTAATCTTGAAAGTGATGGAGTTTCCATGCTTGTTGGCCGCAAGAAGCTCCCCGAGGCGCTTTTCCGCGTCCGTGCGCATGGACCGGAATTTGAACATCTTGAATTCGCGGCCGTGACGGCGCACCCGAGTCTGGGCGAAGATGATCGGGCCGCCGTCAAGGCGGATGAGCGCACCGATCATGAGCAGGATGGGGCTCAGGAACAGGAGCGCGGCAACGCTTCCGAGCACGTCCAGCATCCGTCGCGCCACATCCGCGGCGCCCAAAATCCACCTCAGGGAGCGCCGGCGAAGCGAGGAGTGAGCATTGAGGCGGAGCAGGCCGCTCCGACTCTGAAAGGCGGCGAAACGCCCCATGAGGTCGGGGCTAATTTGCTTGGATTGGCTCGTTTTCATGTTGCGGTTGAAATGCGATCCGCGGCGCGGGAAAAGAGTCCCTCGAGGCCGTCAATGTAGGCGCCGAAGTTGAACCGCTCGTCGGCGAGCTGACGGCCGCTTTGCCCGAGGCGGCGGGCAAGGGCCTTGTCACTGAGTATGGCGTCCACCCTCCCGGCGAACGCGTCGCGATCCATCCAAGGGGCAAGGAAACCGTTGACCCCATCGAGAAGCCATTCGCTTATGGCACCCGCGTCGAACGCGACCACCGGAAGGCCGCTTCGCATGGCCTCCAGGCCGGCGGCGCCAAAGGGTTCGGGCCATAAGGAGCTCATCACGGCCAGCGATGCGTCGCGGTAAGACTCGGCGACGCGGCTCTGCGGTACAAATCCCGCGAAGTGCACGCGGTCCTCCAGGCCGAGGCGCCTGCTGAGGCGCTCGCATTCGGCTCTGTGGCTGCCGTCGCCCAGGATCAGGCACTCGAAAGGCGAGCTCACGCGCGCGAGCGACTCCAGCAGGACATCGACGCCCTTCCCGCGAATTATCTGGCCCGAGTACACGATGAGGTTCCGGCTGCTGAACGAGGGATCGTCCGGCGAATCGACCGGGCGCGGGACGGGAGCGTGGGTCTCGATCTGCTCGAGCGCGAAGCCGTTTCGCAGAAGCTCGTTCCTCATGTAGTCGGTGGCGACGATCAGGCGGTGAAATTTCTTGTTCGTGTCTATTTCCCGGCGCTTCGCGCCATAACTGACCCACCTAATGGGGAAACCCTTGGCGGAGCCGCGCCCGATGGAGGCTCCGCACGGGAAAACGCAATATGCGGACGCCGCCCGAGTGCATATCTGACGGCTGAAGAAGTTATATTTGTAGCTTCGCATGCAGTAGAGATCATGATCGTGAACCATGCGGATCACCGGCCGGCCGCAATTCTCCAGGGCGTGAAGCACGTGCGGGTCGGAATACTTGTGGAGGTACACCACATCGGGCTGGAATAGCGCCAATGCATGCTCCATGGCGCCGGCCCGGGCTGATTCACCCAGTGCGACGCGGTCCGCAAAGACATCGCGCCACTCGGTTTCGCCGCTCTCCTCGCCCCCGTGCGCCATGGCTACGGAGTACCCCCGCCGCCGCAGCTCTTGCGCTGTCAGAAGGATGTTTGCCTCGGCACCGCCGAAGGCGCCGAAGCGCTCGTGTACAAATAGCAGTCGCATCGCCAGACGATCTTTAGGAAATGGTATTTATGTTTGAAGAGGACGAATCCCGCATCCCCTTGACCCCCGCGTTGAGGGCAACGAGGAGGGGGTAAACACCCCAGACGGCCGCCGTGAACACCCGCCCGGGGGTGGAACAGGATGGGACGTGAGGACACTAACGACGCCTATCACCATGCCTATCCCCGCCACCGAATGGCCCAGTTATGCAGGGTCCTTTGCCGACGGAGGGGTCACGGCGAACAAATGACCAGGCCTTCAACCCTTCCCTTCGCGTACCAGGGATCCTTGCGGGAGCACCTTGCCCGACCATGCAAGGCCAGTCTCCATCAGGCATTTGAGCTGGGACAGGCTGCAATGGACGCGGGACTGGAGATCTTTGACCTGATCAGCCTTCACCATGAGGCGCTCACGCATTGCGTATTTCCCGACGGCCCCACTGCAATTCCCGCCGGCTCCGCGTCGGCGCTCGAGTCATTCCTCCTTGAGGCCCTATCGCCGTTCCGGGCCGCGGGAGGCGGTCCCGGCGGCGCGTGGGAGCGGCGGCTCTTCAGGCAGGCGGAATACAGTGAGGCCCTGGTCCTGCGCAATGTGAAACTTGAGGAGGAGATTGCCAATCGGCAAAAGGCGGAGGCCGCAATTCGGGAGAGCAAGGATCATTATTTCCAGCTGTACCAGGAGGCTCGGGCAATGCAGGTGAATTTGCGCGAGCTTTCCGCCCAGGTGCTTTCGGCCCAGGAGGAGGAGCGCAAGCGCATCAGCCGTGAACTTCACGACGAGGTTGGCCAGGCGCTCATCGCGATCAATGTCACCGTCTCAATGCTGAAAAGGCAGGTGATATCCGACCCCGCATTCCAGCGCAATGTCTCCGATGCGGAGCAGCTGCTCGCACGCACTATGGAGAAGGTGCATTGCTTTGCCCGCTAGCTTCGTCCGGCCATGCTCGATCACCTCGGCCTCCAATCTGCGCTCCGGGCCCATATCCTGGTCTTCTCCAGGCAGACCGGCATCAGGACGGAGCTTGTCTCTCATCCCAACCTGTCGCGCCTTGACGGGAAGAGGGAGGAGGTTCTCTTCCGCGTGGCTCAGGAGGCGTTAAACAACGTTTACAAGCACGCGGCGGCAACTTCCGCGAAGATCGAATTCACGTCGACGGACGAGGCCCTCGACATGGAGATTGGGGACAACGGGTGCGCCTTCAGCGTGAAGGAGAAGTTCGGCGGCAACTGCGCCGGGCGCCTGGGGCTCCTCGGCATGCAGGAGCGCGTGCGCCACGTGAACGGGAACTTTTCAATTGAATCCGTCTCCGGGGACGGGACGAGAATCCGGGTCAGGATTCCCCTAGAGGCCCAGCACGCGCGCTGGGCGCGCACGACGGGCAGGGACGAGGGTCCCGTGCGGGCCACTTCCTCGGCAAACTCCTATCCATGCCTATATGAAGAAGATATCCGTACTGCTCGCTGAGGATCACGCCGTGGTTCGCCAGGGCCTGCGGTCGCTGCTTTCGGCGGAACCCGATATCGAGGTGGTGGGGGAGGCGGGCAACGGCCGCCAGGCCATACAGATGGCGAGGGAATTGCGTCCAGACGTCGTTGTGATGGACATCGCAATGCCGCTGCTCAATGGCCTCGAGGCGACCTGCCAGATCATTGGAGACGGCATCCCGACCAGGGTGCTGATCCTCTCCTCCTACGCCGATGACGAATATGTTCACCAGCTCACGGAGGCGGGCGCCTCCGGATACCTCGTCAAGCAGACGGCGGCCATCGACCTGATAAAGGCCGTTCGGGAGATCGCCAGGGGAAACGCTTACTTCAGCCCGTCGATATTGAAGCGGCTGCTCGAGCTCTATCGGGAATCCAGCGCAAAGGGCAGGCTCCTGCGAAGGCGCAGCGAGTATCTGACCAGCCGCGAGAACGAGGTGCTGCAGATGGTGGCGGAGGGCCACGTCAACAAGCAGATCGCAGCCGTGCTGAACCTGAGC
>PMSP01000097.1 GCA_003168315.1 Opitutaceae bacterium | reverse complement strand
ACGGTCTCCATGCCGCAGTCGAGGTAGGCGTCCTCCCGCGACCCGCTCTCGGCGATGACCTGCACGTTCTCGGCCTGCCCCAGCGCTTTCTCCACCTCCTGCCATTCCGCCTCGGAGAAATCCTGGGAAAATGCGGCGCGGGGCATCGGGAGGACGGCATACCAGGACATCCCGAGGGCCCGGGCCCGCTCGGCAAACATCTGGTCGCCCCCCGTGGCAACTGAGGAAAGAGCGACCCACTCGCCGTCCGTCTCCTTGCGCAGCAACTCGAGGGCCCTCGTCACCGCGCTCGCGGCCGAGGCGGGATCGTGCAGCTGCCTGTGCCCGGAGAAACCCACGACGTGAAAAAGGGGCAGCTGGGAGCTGTTCGACATCCGGCGCAAGGTTGCCTGGCCTCCCGGCTTTGCCAAGCCTCATGCCGCGCGGGCCATGAGAAACCGCCGGGCGGCCACGGGGAAATTTCCGGCGGGGCGGTCGCCGGGCGCGCCGCGCCGCCAACCCTGTGAGGGTGCGTGAATCCCCAAACCGCGAGGCCCCGCCCGCTTCTTTAAGCTGGCCCGGGCCGGGACGCAGTTCCAGTCCGGTGCTGTCCATGGCAAGCCCTGCACCCAACTCGGGCCGGAGCCCGGCCCCCGGCTCCGTCTTCCTTAGCTATGCCTCGCAGGACGCGGAGGCCGCGCGCAGAATCTGCGACGCGCTTCACGCGTCCGGCATCGAGGTCTGGCTCGACCAGAGCGAGCTGAAGGGAGGCGACGCCTGGGACGCCAGCATCCGCAAGCAGATCAGCGAATGTGCGCTGTTCGTACCGATTGTCTCGGAGCACACGCAGAGAAGGCTCGAGGGCTACTTCCGGCTCGAGTGGCGGCTCGCCGACACGCGCACGCACCGGATGGCCAAGGGCAAGCCCTTCCTGCTCCCAATCGTCGTCGACGACACCAGGGACTCGGAGGCGCACGTGCCGGACTCTTTTCTCGAGGTCCAGTGGATGAGGCTTCCGGGAGGCCAGGCGGGAGACGCCCTGGTGGCGCGGGTCAGGCATCTGCTCGATCCCGGGGCCGCCGGGGATAGCTCGCCGCGCCCGCAGTGGCGCTCGTTCTCCTCGCCGGCTGGCTCGTCCTTCGGCGGGCGGCGCCCGAGCGGCCCGCCCGCGCCGAGGAGAAGGCCCTTGCCGTCCTGCCATTCACGAACATGAGCGACAGCACGGAGAACGCCTATTTTGCAGACGGCGTCCAGGAGGACATCCTCACCGGCCTCGCCTCGATCGGCGACCTGAGCGTCATTTCCCGGACTTCCGTCATGAGCTACCGGGACACGACAAAGCCGATCGAGGAGATCGGGAGGGAACTGGGGGGCATGATTTCGGGAAGCAGGCTTACACAAGAGCCCCCCCGACAACCAGCCTTCAAACACCGCGCTTTAACGACCCGCCGGTCGGCCTCAATCATTCCATCCGGTCCATAGATCCTCATCTGCGGGGCGAACGGGAGGTCGTACTGATTCGCGACCGGCGACCCCCAGTCGACGCCCTTTGCGCCGGGCCTCACTGTGCAGGCAACGTGAATGGCACGCTGAAAAGGCAAACGCGTGGTGCTCCCGAGGGCGAGCGTTCACCCTTCGGTCACATCACTTCACCACGTTGTTTCGGCGGCGCGCACCAAAATGATTTTCAGATGCCGAAGGTGCTCTCAGTTCTGGGGCCGCATGACACCACCAAATACCCCAAGTCGGACTACCTACCCGATATATATCTGCACCTGGCTGCTGACGGCCTTTCTTGTCCTTGGTACTTCTGGACGAGTCCGCGCGCAGGGCTGCGTCGCCATCCACGGCTCAGGCATTTCTTCCGGAGAAGATGCAGCAACCGATTCCAGCAACAACATGAACATCATAGGATCGCCGGGCTGCGACCCGTGGGCGATGTCGATTGACTACCGGTATTTCAATTCGCTCCATGATTACGTCGGCAGGACGGAGAACGCGCGAATCGGAACAGGGGTTTTCAACAAGTCGAACTTCACGGATTTTGGGCTGACCTATCTGATCGACCCCCGCTGGAGCGTCACGATCGAGCTTCCGTTTGTGATCAACGATCGCTCACAGGAGACGAACGGCCTGCGCTACCATACCGACGCGGTTGGCATCGGCGACACCTCGATCGAGGGCAACTTCTGGGTATTTGATCCCCTGAAGCATCCCAAGGGTAACATCCTGCTTGGCCTGGGGATGTCCATGCCCACCGGGAACGACCGTGCTATGGGCACCTTTCTATCGTACAACAAGACCGACAAAGTGTATGTGGCCACGGAGGAACCCGTTGACCAGTCGATCCAGCCGGGCACCGGAGGATGGGACGGCATCCTCGACCTTTACGTCTACCACCAAGTGGCAGTGACAGGACTGAACGCCTACGGGAGCGCCACCTACCAGTTCGTCCCTTTCCAGAACACCAACGGTGTGCCCACGTACCGCTCGAATCCCTTCGAGGCGATCACCGGGATCACGGACAGCTACCTCTACCGCGCGGGACTCGAATACCTTCTGCTCCCCCGGCAGGGCATATCGGCAAGCTGGGGTTTGCGCATGGAGGGTGTTCCCGTCAAAAATTGGTTTGGTGACAGCGCGGGCTTTCGGCGGCCGGGATACTCCATTGACTGGGAGCCGGGTTTGATTTGGAGCCACAAGACCTACTCCTTCCGGCTCTATGTTCCGTTCTCAATACTGCATGATCGGACACAAAGCCTGGCGGATCAGGAAGACACCGTCCTAACGGGGAAGTACCAGCACGGGGACGCCTTCTTCGCCAACTACGAAATCATCCTGGGCTTTAGCAAGAAGCTCTAGGCCCAAGAGCCAGGGAGTTCCCGGCGTTGGTTTGGATGCCGGGCCAGACTCATCCTTCGGCCACGCGGCAACTTTTTCGAAGAAAAACCATGCATTGGCAGCGTATCATCATCGCGCTCGTGTTCGCTGGATTCATCGCGGTTCCAGAAATGGCGCTGGCTAACGGCGTACACGAAAAGGGTCCGGTGCCCATAGTCATCTCAAACGGCCGGAACGTGAAGCTTGCGGACTACCTCGTGCCCGGCAAGACGACCGTTTTTGATTTTTGAAGCGAATATTGTCCAACTTGCCGCGCCCTCGCCCCCAGCCTGAAGAAGCTGCATTCGACCCGTGACGACATTGCCTTGGTGCTCGTGGACATCAACCGGCCTGGCGTGAAGGGAATCGATTGGGATTCCCCGGTCTCACTGCAGTTTGATCTCCCGTCCACTCCGCAATTCAAGGTCTACGCTCCGGACGGCAAACTAGAGGCGGAAGGCCGAGCCGCATACGATATGATCAAGAAATGGACCGATTGACGGGCGGTGGTTGACGACGCCTGCGCACGGCAGGACTCCCGGAGCTGCGCGTTCGTTGGCTGGTTTCCTTTGCTGAAACAGGCGGCGCAAGGATGAAGCGCGTGTCTCCCCGGCTCGCAGGGATCGCGCACTATAGACTAGCTTTGAGCGGTTTCTTGGTCTGACTCGTCCCGGCCCAAGTACCCATTCCCGTGATCAAGAAGCCATCGATCGGTTCGGTAGTGCTGGCGCTGATTCCCTTCTGCGGCATGTGCTTCTCCGTCCCGCTCTGGGACCGGGTGGCGCCCCGGGTGCTCGGGCTGCCGTTCAACATGTTCTGGCTGCTGGCATGGCTCGCGCTGACCCCGGCCCTGATGGGAATCGCCTACCGGATCGAAAGGAGGCGATGAGCCCCGGGACCCTGGCGCTGTCCATCATCTTCGGGATCGTCGCTATCGGCTCCTGCATCGGCTTCCTCGCCGCCAACAAGCGCCAGCTGAACCTGGAGGAGTGGGCGGTGGCCGGCCGCGGCCTCGGGCTGGTCCTCGTCTGGATCCTGCTCGCGGGCGAGACCTTCACTACGTTCTCGGTCCTGGGGATCAGCGGCTGGGTCTATTCGAAGGGCGGCCCGGTCCTGTACGTGCTCGTCTACCTCACCCTCGGCCAGATCCTCGTGTTCTTCTTCGGGCCGTCCTTGTGGGAGCTCGGGCGCCGCTTCGGGCTGCAGACGCTCGGCGATTTCTTCGCCCAGCGCTACGGGGGACGGCTCCTGGCCGCGACGGTCGCCCTCGCGGGCGTCGTCTTCCTGATCGTCTACCTGCAGCTCCAGCTGACCGGGCTCGGGATCATCGTGCAGGTGGCGAGCTTCGAGCGCATCGGGCGAACGCCCGCCGTGCTCGTCTCGGCCGCGATCATCGCCTGCTTCGTCCTTGCGAGCGGCGTCCGCGGCGTCGTCTGGGTGAGCGTGTTCAAGGATTTCCTGCTGGTCGCCGTGGCGGTTGTGGTCGGGATCGGCCTCCCCTACGTCCATTTCGGGGGCATCGGCCCCATGTTCACGGCGCTCATAAAGGCCAGGCCCGGCTACCTGACGATGCCGGGCGGCACGACGAATCTCACCCACTCCTGGTTCGTCTCGACCGTGCTCGTCAATTCCCTCGTCTTCGCGTGGCCCCATTTCTTCGGGAGCATCTTCACCGCGAAGAACGGCGACACGGTGCGGCGGAACTCCCTGATCATGCCGTTCTACGTGTTCCCGCTCGCGCTCATCATCTTCGCGGGCTGCGCGGCCATCCTGGTCACCCCGGGCCTCGCCAACGGGGACCTGGCCCTCCTGACCGCGGTCCGCATGACGTTTCCCCCGTGGCTCCTCGGAGTGATCGGGGGGGCCAGCGCGCTCACCGCGATGGTCCCGGTGGCCATCCACATCCTGACGGCGTCCACCCTCCTTGCGAAGAACATATACCGCCCCTACCTCGCGCCGAACATGTCGGACGAGCGGATCGCCGGCGCGGCGCGGATCGCGGTCGTTGCGATCACCGCGGTCGCTCTCGTCCTGTCGCTCAACAGCTCGGCGACGCTCGTGGGGCTCCTTATCCTGGCCTACTCGGGCGTCGCCCAGTTCGCGCCCGGGATCGTGCTCGGGCTCTACTCGAGGCGCGTCACGGGAATGGGCATCCTGTCGGGGCTCTTGGCCGGGCTCGCCGTGGCCGGCTACCTGACCTTCACCCACCGGGATCCCTTCATGGGCCTCAACGCGGGCTTCATCGGCCTGGCGGCCAATATCCTCGTTCTCGCCGCGGTCAGCAGCCTGTCCTCCCGAAAGGTCAACGGGTTTGGCGAGGCTCCCGGGACAGCCCGCTCTCCGACCTGACTTGGGGAACCCGTACGGTGGGGGAATGTCGGCCCTAGAGGACGGTGCCCGTGCGGATGGCCACCAGGGCGCAGACCTTCGGGACGTACATCCGCGTCTCCGCGGGCAACGCGGACGACACCCCTGCGAAGTCGGTCGCGCCGCGGGACGCGAGCAGGCGGCTCACCCGCCCCTCGCCGGCGTTGTAGGCGGCAAGCGCCAGCGGCCAGCTGCCAAACTTGTCGAACAGCGAGCGCAGGTAGTGACCCGCGGCGCGGGCTGACTTCTGCGGGTCGGTGCGCTCGTCCGGCAGGAAGGTGGCGAGACCCAGCGCATGCGCCGTGTCGGGCATGAGTTGAAAGAGGCCCCTTGCCCCCGCCGGGCTCCGGGCCGCCGGACGGGTCGATCCGCTGCAGCGCGGCCAGGAAGCCGGCCAGGGCGGCAGCGAACTCACTGCCGTCCGTGATCCCCGCGGTTTCGGCTGGTTCGCCGGGAAGCCAGCCATAGATCGACCATGGCCACGGGTACCCGCACCCCGGAACGCCC
>PMSP01000297.1:6539-6722 GCA_003168315.1 Opitutaceae bacterium | reverse complement strand
GCCGCCCTCGCGCGCGCCGAGTCAAGCTTGACCACGTCGCGCGTGATGACGATCTCCTTGCGGACGGAGCTGTCGGTCGCGTCGCCGGGCTGGATGATGAGGCGGACCTGGGTCCCCTTGGAGCCGCGTATCTGGTCCACGATCTTTCGCAGCTTCATCCCGATGACCTCGACCGGCTCGCCG
>PMSP01000297.1:0-6448 GCA_003168315.1 Opitutaceae bacterium | reverse complement strand
CTTCTTGTTGAGGAGCTCGCCCAGCACCTCGAACTTGAGCCGCTTCCTCCAGAGCTCGTCCGCCTCGATGCTGGTCGAGGGCCATGACGACTTCGAGCGGTCGACCCGGAAGCTCTCCGGCGTCGTGAAGTCGAAGTTGTCCTTCAACTCCCCGAATATCCAGCCGATCCGGGCGGTGACGCGGTCGTCATAGACGTAGAAGATGTCGTAGGCCGAGTCGATCTTCCCCAGGTAGTCGACGTTGTAGTAGACGTTCTTGCCGAAGCGGCCGACGAAGTCCGCCTCGTCGGAGTCCAGGAAGAAGAGGTGCTGGCCGTCGAGCGCGGCCATGTAGTCCTTGATCGCCTGCGCATAGTCGCCGCTGTGGACCGCGTCCCGGTTGTAGTGGGCCTGCTCCAGGAGCGTGACGAGCGTCTGCGCCTCGGTCGAGAGGGTGTCCGGCGTCGTGAACCGCAGAATATCCTCTTTAACGACGACATCGGCGCGGTCACGTCCGTCGGCCCCGGAAAGGCCGGCTGCAGACAGGACCAGGATGAGGGGAGCCAGCCAGCGGCGCAGGGGGACGGACGTGAATGTCATGCTTTAGATTCCGGGGAGTTGAGCCTCAGACGGCCCAAACAGGACTATTGTTTCATGGGAGTGGGCGGAATTCAAGGTGGGAGGGCACTTTGTGCCCGGTTTAGGCCCCAAAATATACGTATCAGGCGCCCGCGGGGATGCCCCTNNTGCCCCTGGGCGCCGCCGGCGGAGCTACCGGCGGCCGATGAGGTCCCGGGCGTCGTCCAGGATCTTCTTTTCCTCGGCCGAGAGGGACCCGAACCCGTCGCTGTTGATCTTGTCGAGGATCCTGTCCACCTCGGCGCGCAGGTGCCCGCGGCCGCCGATGTTGACGCTGAAGGCGGGCGCGGGCTTGGACGAGCCGCGCTGCTTCATCCAGCGGGGAAGCTCGATCTCCGCGGTCGCGCGCGAGAACCCCCACTTCGCGTCGTGGAGGTACCGGAAGTAGATCCATGCCGTGGCCATGGCGCCGAGGCGCGCCGAGTGCGTCGCCAGGCCGAACGGCGAGGCTGCGCCCACGAGCTCGTAGAAGACGAAGCCGAAGAGGTCGATCGCCACGACCAGGTACGCGAGATGCTTGGGCTTGAAGGTGACCGGCAGGACAAAGAAGAACAGGAAGGAGACCTCCCGGTTGGGATAGAAGCAGGCGAAGAGGATGAAGAGCCCCCAGACCCCAGCCGAGGCGCCGAACAGCAGCTCGGGGTGGCGCCAGTGGACGGCGGTCCAGCAGAGGCCGCCCACGGCGAGCGCCGACGCGTAGAACCCGATGAACCGGCGGGCGCCGAGGATCGGCAGCATGTCGCGCCCCACGAAGTAGATGATCAGGAGGTAGCCGACCACCTGGAGCGGGAGGCCCGTGTCGTGCAGGAAACCGTAGGTGACGAGCGTCCAAATGTGTCCCGACTTCAGGCTGTACGCCGAGAGCCCGAGCGCGGTCTCGAACCAGTATCCCGTCGCCGGGAAGAAGTGGACCAGGATGCTCTGGACCAGGTACACGGCGACGATCGTCGAGACGAGCCATGTGAGCACGTTCGCCCGCGGGCGGTCGTAACTGTCGCGCATGTAGGGGCGATCCTGCAGCATGGTCTTATCCTAGCCAGCGCCCCGGCAAACACAAGCCGCCAGCGGTCCGGGCGGCCAGCGCGCCGGGAAAGGGCCGCCCGGCACGCCGCCTGCTCAGATACCCCCTTGACAGACCGCCCGGCGCGCTGTCCCTTCTATCGCAACTATGGCCAACAAAGCAGACAAATGGGGGCAGAACGCACTGGGCAGGTTCTATGTCGACCAGCAGTGCATTGACTGCGACCTTTGCCGCGAGACCGCTCCCAATTTCTTCACGCGAAACGACGAGGGCGGCCATTCCTTCGTCCACAAGCAGCCGGAGACCGAGGATGACATCGCCCTCTGCATGGAGGCCCTCGAGGGCTGCCCGGTCGAGGCGATCGGCGAGGACGGCGACAAGGCTTAGTGGGGCGCGGCCGGTTGTTAGGCTGTTTCGGGCTTTGTGTTAACGAGAGGCTTGTTTTTTTGAACATGCCTGTTAGCCGTCGGCCGTGATGATGCCCGATTCTCCAGCCTGGGTCCGGCGCGCGCTAGCGCTGGCCCTCTGCGCCGCGGCGGCCCGCGCCCAGACGACGACCAGCCTGCCGGCGGTCACGGTTTTCTCGCCGAGCGTCGCCAACCAGTCCCCGGCGGGGACGTTCGCTATGCCGGTCTCGGCGCTGCGCTACGACCCCCTTGTCGACATCGAGCCCCGGAACATGGCCGAGGCGCAGTCCGACGTGACGATCCGCGGCGACACCTTTGAGAACACGGGGCTCGAGGTCGGCGCCCTCTCCATATTCGACCCGCAGACGGGCCACTACCTGATGGAGCTGCCGATCGCGCCGATCATGCTCGGGGCGCCGCAGGTGCTCACCGGCGCCGAGCACGCGATTCAGTCGATGAACTCGACCGGGGGTTCGGTCGACTACGGGTGGCGGCAGATCGGCACCGGGGGCTTCGCGTCGGGGGCCCTCGGCGACGACGGCCTAGAGCGGGAGGAAGTCTACCAGGGCTATGCCGGCGCCGGGCCGAGCCACCTGGCGGCGGACGCCGACTGGGCCCATTCGTCCGGCAACGGGACGGTGCCCTTCGGCGACTTCCACTTTGACCGGGCCGACGCCCGGTTGGAATACGCGGCGCCGGGGTCCGTCACGGACCTGTTCGCGGGNNACCTGTACACGCCCTTCGACTCGGACGAGACCGAGAACCTGCAGACCGTCCTCGTCGCGGCCAACAACCGCGAGGACCTCGGGGGCGGCCAGTACTTCGAGGCCGGGGCGTTCTACCGCCGCAACAAGGACGACTACGCGTTCGACCGATTCGCGCCGCTCGGGCCGGTTCACCCCTACCAGCACACAACCTGGGAATACGGCGTCGCCAGCGGCGGCCGCCAGGAGGTCAGCGGGGTCTTCGTCAACTACCACGTGGAGCAGACGACCGACTCCCTCCAGTCGACGTCCCTCGTCTTCGGGCCCTACCACAGCCGGACCCTGGAGAAGATCGCGCTCGTCCCCGAGGAGGACTGGGCCGCCCCGGGCGGCCTCGTGATCCTCAAGGCCGGGACGACCTATGACGACTCCAACAGGGCGAGCGGCGTCTTCTCGCCGGTCGCCGAGCTCTCGCGCACCTGGAACACGAGCGGGCTGCAGCGTATCTACGTCAGCTACTCGACGACGACCGAGATGCCCTCCTACACGGCGCTCGACTCGAGCCCGACTTCGGGCCTGTTCCTCGGGAACCCGAACCTCGGCCGCACGACGAGCCGCGACACCGAGGTTGGGCTTAGCGGCAACGCCGGCGGCTGGACGGGGCAGGCCTCGCTGTTCTACAGGAGGGACGACAACCTGGTCGACTGGACCTACACGGACGGCATCTTCGGCCGCTCGGCCAACCCGGTGAACCTGGACACGGAGGGGCTCGAGCTGGTGGCCCGCCACTCCTGGGGCCTCGTGAACGCGGTGTTCGGCTACACGGCGCTCGCAAAGGATGCGAACTACCTGGGGGCGCCGGTCACCGCCAGCTTCTACGCGCTCAACTACGCCCGGCAGAGGCTGACGGCCGCCTTCACGCTCCAGCTGACCGAGAACCTCGAGCTCCGCCTCGACAACGCGGCGAGGATCCAGGCCGCCGACAGCCTGCGGACCCAGGGTGGCAACGACGCCCTCGTCAGCTCGCTCGGGGTCAACTGGCACCCGACCTCGCAGCCGAGGCTCGAGTTTTCGCTGATGGTCGACAACCTCTGGAACAGCGCGTTCCAGTCGGTGCCCGGCGTGCCGGCATCGCGGCGGCAGTTGTCTTTTGGCGCAACCTACGGTTGGTAGGTGCGATGCCCGAGAACCCCTTTCTAGACCCGTCGTTCCATATTCGCTGGACGGCGCTGCGGCCGGAGCTGGTCGAGCCCTCCGTCGACCTGGCGATCGCCCGCGCCGAGGCGGCGCTGCGAGCGATCGAGGCCGGGGAGGGGATCCCGACCTTCGAGGGGACCTTTCTCGCGCTCGACGACGCGACCGACGGGCTCAACCGGGCGTGGAACCGGGTCACGCACCTCCAGTCGGTCGCGGATTCGCCCGAGCTCAGGGCGGCCCACAACACGGTGCTCCCCAGGGTGTCGGCTTTCTTTGCCAGCATCCCGCTAAGGCCCGCCCTCTGGGCGCGGCTGAAGGCGTACGCGGACCAGCCCGCGGCGAGGGAAATCTCGGCGGTTCGCGCCCGATACATGGGCGAGACGCTCGCCGAGTTCCGCGAGGCGGGGGCGGACCTCCCTGCCGGCGGGCGCGCGCGGCTCGAGGCCCTGCAGGGCGAGCTGGCGCAGCTGACCCAGCGCTACTCGGACAACGTGCTCGACGCGACGAACGCCTGGCAGTTCGTCGTGAAGGACGAGTCGAGGCTCGCCGGGCTTCCCGACCGGGCCATCGCGCGCGCGCGCGCGGAGGCGGCCGGCAAGGGGATCGGCGCCGGGGACAGTCCGGCGTGGCTCTTCACGCTGCACATGCCCTCGCAGGAGCCGTTCATGACTTACCTCACGGACGACGCGCTGCGCTCCGAGATGTGGAGGGCGGCGGCCTCCGTGGGCTCCGTTGCGCCGCACGACAACGCCCCGCTCATCTCCAGGATCCTCGCGCTTCGCGCCGAGAAGGCGGCGCTCCTCGGGAAGCAGCACTTCGCGGACCTGGTCCTCGCGCGGCGGATGGCGAAGTCCGGCCAGAGGGCGCTCGACTTCATCGGCGACCTGCAGACGCGCTGCGCCGCCGCATTCGCCCGCGAGTGCCGCGAGCTCGAGGAGTCGAAGGCCCGGGAGACCGGGCTCGCCGCCTCGCGCCTCGCCCCGTGGGAGGTCACCTACCGGGCGGAGCGCCTTAGGCGCGCCCACTACGACTTCGACGAGGAGGAGCTCAGGCCCTACCTGCCTATGGACCGGGTGATGGCGGGCCTCTTCCAGCTGGCCGGCCGGATCTTCGGGGTCCGAGTGACCGAGCGTCCGAAGGGCGACGTCGAGACCTGGCACGCGGAGGTCCTGTACTACGACGTCCACGACGCCCGCGGCCGGCATGTGGGGTCGTTCTACGCGGACTGGCACCCGAGGGACTCGAAGCGCGCGGGCGCGTGGATGAACTACCTGATCACCGGCGGCCCGCAGCCCGACGGCTCGCGCAAGCCGCACCTCGGCCTCATCTGCGGGAACCTGACGCCGCCGGCCGCCGGCCGGCCGGCGCTCCTCTCGCACCGGGAGGTCGAGACGATTTTCCACGAGTTCGGGCACCTGATCCACCACCTCCTCGGCGAGGTCGAGATCAAGTCCCTGAACGGGACGAACGTGGCTTGGGACTTCGTCGAGCTCCCGTCGCAGATCATGGAGAACTGGTGCTGGGAGCGGGAGGCGCTCGACTTGTTTGCGCGCCACTGGCAGACGGGCGAGCTGGTGCCCGACGAGCTGTTCCGGAAGATGAAGCGCGCGCGCAACTTCCGCGCCGCCAACGGGCAGATGCGGCAGCTGGGCTTCTCGTTTATCGACCTGCTGCTGCACATTCGTTATTCGGCCGAGCGCGACGGCGGACCGGTGGAATACGCGCGGCGCCTGCTGCAGGAGTTCAGCCCGGCGCCGCTGCCGCCGAATCACGCGATGATCGCGGCGTTTACGCACCTGTTTTCGAGCCCGGTGGGCTACGGCGCCGGCTACTATTCCTACAAGTGGGCCGAGGTGCTGGACGCCGACGCCTTCACGAGATTCCGCGACAACGGAATATTCAGCCGCGAGGTTGGCACGGACTTCCGCGCCAATATTTTGTCGAAGGGCGATAGCGAAGACCCCGCGGAATTGTACAAGAAGTTCATGGGACGGGAGCCGGACCCGAGCGCGCTGCTGGTGCGGTCCGGCTTGGCGTAAGCTTGCCAGGCTGACCTTGCCGCGGATCTTCACGGCAGAGCGTTGGTCAAGCGCAGAGTGGGCAAGGCCAAGCTGCGAACGTCGCGGGGGCGGGAATCCCGGCCGTCCCATGGCCAGGCCCGCCCCCCTAGCTAACTTTGCGGCGCAAAAATACCTAACCGAAGCCTTTGTTATCAGTTAGCGCGAAGTGCCCGATCGTGCACAACGCAACTTTCAGCCTCTTCGCGCTCTTCGGTATTGGTGAGCGGCGCCAGTGGTGGCGGGCGTGAGCCCGACACGTTTTCGACTGCGTCCCACACGCTGCGCAGCATGTTTCGAAAAAAATTCGCGCCTCCTGCATTTTTTCCTGGACTTTTAAAAAAAACTCCTGTAACGTGGAAATACATCGCGACCGTGTTAGCTTGATGCGATGATTTTGTTGGCTCCAAAGCCAGGAGGATGCCCGTGTCTGTTCCCGATGCC
>PMSP01000201.1 GCA_003168315.1 Opitutaceae bacterium | reverse complement strand
GGCAACCCACAGCTTCTGGTCCAGCTCGCCGAGCGCCCGGAGATCCGCGGCGGTCTCCAGCGAGACCTGGTCGAGCCCGCCGCTGCGGAAAAACCTCCATGAGTGTGACGACGGGGCCAGGGCGCTCATCCGAAAACTATCGGGATCCGGCTTCGCCTTGGCAATACCCGGCCCGCGCAAGCGTGATCACGCACTCGAGGTGCCGGGTCTGGGGAAACAGGTCGAATGGCTGCACCGCCGTGGCGGAGTAGCCCTCCGCCAGGAATCCCTTGAGGTCACGCATCTGCGTCGCCGGGTCGCAGCTCACGTAGACGACGGCCCGCGGCCCGAATGCGAAGAGCTGGCGCAGGAACGGCTCGTCGCACCCCTTGCGCGGGGGGTCGATCACGACCACGGTCTCCGCCGCGGAAAAATCGAGCCCTGAGAATATCGACGACGCATCGCCTGCCAGGAACGTGGCGTTGCCGATCGCGTTCGCGGCGGCGTTCTGCCTTGCGAAGGCGATGGAGGTCTCGCTCACCTCGACCCCGATGACGCGCTCGAACGCGCGCGCGCAGGCGAGCGCGAAGAGCCCGCTCCCGCAATAGGCGTCCACGAGGAAGCGTGCCCCGCTCGAGCGGGCCTGGTCCCGGACATAGGCCGCGAACGAGGGCAGGATGAACGGATTATTCTGGAAGAAGTCGCGGGCGAGGAAGCTGAGCCGGAGCGTCTCCCCGGGGGCGAGCGCGATCTCCTCGGTCACCCGGTCCTCATGGCCCGTGGTCACGACCCCCCCCGCGTCGCGAATGAGGAGGGTCGATCCGCGCGCGAAGCCTCCCGCGGCGGCCTGGGAGCGGATCGCGGCCCGCTCGGATGCCAGGCGCGCGTTGATCGCGTCGGTAGCGATGTCGCAGCGGGGCACGTCCACGATGTCGAAGCGCGTTCCCTGCCGCAGGAAGCCTATGGCGAGCTCCTCGCCCTGGCGCGGGCCGTTGAAGTGGGGGGTTATCTTCGAGCGGTAGCCGAAAGGCCGCGGCGACCCGATCACTGCCGAGACCTCAAGCGTGAGGCCGGCCATGTGCTCGACGAGCTCGGCGACCTGGCGCCGCTTCCAGGCGAGCTGCTCCTCGTAGCGCAGGTTCTGGTACTGGCAGCCCCCGCAGCGGCCGAAGAGGGGGCACCTCGGCTCGATCCTGTCGGGGGAGGCCTCGAGGACCCGCACGAGGTCGGCCTCCGAGTAGTTGGCGTGGTTGCGGAAGACCCGGGCCCTCACGCGCTCGCCGGGGAGGGAAAAGGCGACCATAACGACCCACTTGCGCGCGCCTTCCGCCCCCTCCAGCTCGACGCGCCCCAGGCCGACGCCGAGGTTTGTCAGCGTGGAGATCGTCAGCTCGATCTCCTGGTGGTAGCCGAACGGCCTTTCGTTGAATTTTTTCCTTTTGGACACGGGCGCAAACAACAATTCAAATAGGGCGATGCCCGTCGAGATAATCACCAGCCTCCAGAACCCGCGGCTCAAGCGGCTCGTCAGGCTGCGGGACCGGCGGCCGCGCGACGAGGAGCGCGCCTTCCTGGTCGAGGGCTACCGCGAGGTCCGCCGGGCGCTCGAGAGGAAGGTGGCCCTCGAGGAGGTGTACTTCTCGAGGGACTGGTTCCTCGGCGAGAACGAGCCCGCCCTGCTCGCCGAGGCCGAGGCAGCCGGGGCGAAGCTCTTCGAGCTGTCCAAGGACGCGTTCGCGAAGGTCGCCTACCGCGAGCGCCCGGACGGGATCCTGGCGGTCGCCCCGCAGTGGAAGAGGACGCTCGCCGACCTTTCCCCGTCGTCGAACCCGCTCATCCTCGTCGTCGAGGCGATCGAGAAGCCCGGCAACCTGGGGACGATCCTCAGGAGCGCCGACGCGGCGGGATGCGACGCCGTGATCGTTTGCGACCCGGTCACAGACCTCTTCAACCCGAACGTCGTCCGCGCGTCGACCGGCGTCCTATTCTCCGTCCCCTGCGTGGTCGAGGAGGGCGCCAGAGTCCTCGCCTGGCTGAAAGAGCGGGGGATTAGGACGATTGCCACGACCCCGGCGGCGACTCAGCTCTACTCGGAAGCGGACCTGCGAGGCCCGCTCGCCGTCATCATGGGGAGCGAGCAGTACGGGCTCAGCGAGTTCTGGCTCGGGAACGCCGACCTCCCGGTCCGGATCCCGATGGCCGGCCAGGCGGATTCGCTCAACGTGGCGATGGCCGCCCTCATCACGCTCTTTGAGGCCGTCCGCCAGCGGGGCGCAGCGCGGTGACCCTCAGAGCCCGGACAGGGACCTCCAGGCGCCGAGCGGGCCCCGGTTCCAGGAGACCGTGAAGCCGACGATGTGGGCATAGGGAAGGGCCAGGTTGAGGAGGACGCACGCGATCCCGAGCGGCAGCCAGGAACGGCCGCCCTGTCGCGGCCGTGAGGCCGCCACCACGCCCGCGACGAATGCGGGGAGGAGGATCCCCGTAGATCGGTCCAGGTCCCACGCGACGACCGAGATGGCGGCCAGGGGGATCGCGCAGAGGGCCATCCCGGCGGCCCGCGACCTCCATGGGGAGGCCCGGGCCAGGATTCCCGCCGCCAGCGCGACCCAGAGGACGCGATATCCCATGGCCCAGCCCAGGGGGACGTAGGCCGCGTAGATCGGGAAGACGGCGAGCATCGAGCCGAGGTAGCCCGCGGAGACGCTGTCCCCGTGCGTCAGGGTGAACCCGATGCGGAACAGGACATTCGGGGCAATGCCGGCGCAGGCGGCGGCGGCGGCCCTCCCGCAAGATCCTGGACCCGGCCCGCGCAGCCGGGACCTGACGAGGAGCGCGAGGGGAAGCCCGAGAAGGAAGCGCTCGTCGATCCACGGGCCGACGAAGGCCCAGGCGGCCAGCGCCCAGATGGACCGGCACGCCGCGGATTCGAGGAGGGCGAGGAGGTACCAGCCGTCATTCAGGCCCAGCCACCCGAGCGCCGTGATGAATGGCCCGCTCGTCGCGAAGCCGACCGTTCCCACCGCCGCCCACGCGCGGCTCCCGGTCAGCTCGTCGAGCCGCGCCGCGAGGACGACCGCGAGGACCGCGAGCCCCAGCCAGCAGAACGCCAGAGGCTCGTTTCCCTTGAGCCCGAGGGCGTGGCAGGCAACGGGCGGCAGGAGGCGCCACCGCAACGCCGGCACGACGTCCTGCCTCAGGGGCTCCTGGCACTGCTTGAGGAACCCGTCCGCGCGCGACCATTCCTGGAGGCGGACGTCCCGCTTTGACCAGACCTGGAGCCGGGGCGGATAGAACCAGGCGCAGACGATGAGGGCCAGCGAGCCGGCCACGACGGCGAAGAGCGTCCTCGGCCACGAGTCGAACCTGCTGGCGCCTTGCCCGGGGGTCATTCGGGGGGAGTCCTCAAGGCGAGCCCGACGCCCTTTTCCGGAGGCTGGCGACGAGGGCCGCGGTGCCCTCAACCATGCCCACGCGCGGGCTGTAGGCCAGGTCCCGGCGCGCCGCCGAGATGTTGAACCAATGGTCCTTGGCCAGCTCGGCGGCGATGAACCGGGTCATCGGGGGTTCGTCGCCGAGCGGCAGGACGCCCCACATGAACTCGCAGGCGCAGCCGACCGCGGTCGCGGCGCCGAGCGAGATCCTCCTGCGGACCGGGGCCTCGCCGAGCGCCAGCAGGAGGCCGTTGATCCATTCCCAGAGGACGACCGGCTCCCCGTTGGTGATGAAGTAGGCCCTGCCGCCGGCCGGCGAGCCCTTTGCCGCCAAGGCGAGCTCCGCGGCGACGTGCGCGTCGGCGGCGTTGCCAACGTGGACCATGTCGACCCGGTTCGTCCCCTCCCCCACGATCCTGAGCCGGCCCGCGCGGGCGCGGGCCAGCAGCCGCGGCACGAGGTGGGGATCGCCGGGCCCCCAGATGAGGTGGGGCCTGAGCGCGACGGTCGAGAGCGCCTCCCCGTGCGCCGCCAGGACCAGGGCCTCCGCTGCGGCCTTCGTCAGCGGATAGGGGCTCGGGCAATGCGTGGTGAGGGGCAGCGACTCATCGGCCCCGGCGAGGGGCCGCCCATTGTAGACCACGCTGGGCGTGCTCGTGTGGACCAGGCGCCGCACGCCGTGCGCCCGGCATCCCTCGATCACCGCCTGAGTCCCCAGGACATTCGTCCTGTGGAAATCGGCGTAGCGTCCCCAGACGCCGACCTTCGCCGCGACATGGAACACGCTCTCCATCCCCCGGCACGCCTCCCGGACGCTGTCCCTGTCCTCGAGCGGGGCACGGACAAAGCGGACGCCGCGGGCCTCGAGGTCCGCCGCCGGCGTCCGTCCGGATACCGTCACCCTGCGGCCGCTCGCCAGCAGCCGGTCCACGATGGCGCGGCCGAGGAACCCCGTCCCGCCCGTGACGAGCGCCGGTCCCAAGGGAGGATCACTCGATTCGGCGCCGTTCACGTTGGGGTGACCCGCGGGGCCTCACTCGGCCGACCTGTGGGCCCGCGCCGTGACGGCCCACCTGGCAAGGGCGAGCCTGTGGATCTTCGCATTGTGGCGGACATCGACCGGAAGGTGTTCTCGGAAATAAAAGGTCCTCAGTCCAGCCGTGTGCGCGTGGCCGAGCGCAAGCCGTCGGAGTTCGCCCGTCAGGGCGCGCCGGTCGGCGGTCCCGCACGCGGCGGTCTCGACGACCAGCGCCGGGACGGATCCGACGCCGATCAGCGCGCAGCGCCTCGCGCGCGGGTGCGCGCGGAACACCTGCTCGCAGGGCTCGGTGAACATCGTCCCGTCGGCCGTCTCGACCCGCTCGGCCTTCCGGCCGAGGAACCAGAGCCGGCCCGAGTCGTCCAGCATCCCGCAGTCGCCCATCCGGTGCCACACCGAGCCCGGCGACGACGGGTCGGCGATCTTCGCCGCGGCGTTCGCCTCGGGAAGTCCGTCGTACTCGCGGGTGACGACGGGACCCCGCACGATGATCTCGCCGACCGAGCCGGGCGGCAGGCCGCCGCCCGGCGCAAGCGACGCGATCGGCGCATCCGAGATCGGAATCACCCGGACCTCGACCCCGCGGACGGGGCGGCCGACGCAGGCGCCGCGGGTGGAGCCGGCGTCTATCTCGTCCGCCGACACCGTGCTCACGGGAAGGGCCTCCGTCGCGCCGTAGGGGCTGTGGAGGCGACCGGCCGTGAGAAACGAGCGCGACGACTCCCACAGGTCCGCCGGGACCGGTGCGCCGGCGCAGAGCACCCGCCGGAGGCTGGGCAGGGCGATCCCTTTGGACTGGCAGTGTTCGGCGACCTTCCGCCAGAGCGTGGGCGAGCCGAAGGAGTTCGTGACCCCTTCCTGCAGGATGGCCTGGACGATCTTGGCCGGATCGGCGCTGGCAGGCCGGCGGGCGTCGATCTCGGGGATGACGCTCGTCATCCCGAGCGCCGGGTTGAAGAGCGCGAAGATGGGCAGGAGCGGCATGTCGACCTCTCCCGGCTCGATGCCGTAGGTCTCGCGGATGAGAGCGACCTGGGCATCGAACATGCCATGCTCATAGCACACGCCCTTCGGCGCGCCGGTGGACCCGGAGGTGAAGAGGATGGCGGCGAGCTCGCCCGGCGCGGCGGTGGCGGCATCCGCGGGAGCGACACCCGCCGCCCCCAGCCGGGCCGTGTGCGAGCCGCTCACGGGAACCCGCACCTCGACGCTCCTGAAGGCGCGCCTGCACACGAGGGAAAGGACCTGGGCGACGGGGATGCCGACAACCGCCCTGGGCCGCGACCGCTCGACGCACGAGAGGAAGTTGCGCAGCCCCATGCCGGGGTCGATGATCACCGGGACGGCCCCGATCTTGAAGAGCGCGAAGGCCGAGGCGATGAGCGGCAGGCCCGGCTTCACCATCACGAGCGCCCGGTCGCCCCTCGCCACCCCCTTTTTCCTCAGCCTGGCGCACCAGGCATCGGTCTCCGCCAGCAGCTCGGCGAAGGTGAGGGTCAGGTAGTCTATGCCCCCCGAGGCCGTGCGGCCCCGCGGGACCTTGAGCGCCGCCGCCGCGGGCTGCGCTGCTGCCATCCGGTCCAGATGGCGGGCGATGTTTGCATTCACTCTTTGAGCGACGGCGCCTCGGCAAGGAGGGAGGCCTGCCAGGGCAGCAGGATGTCCCCGAGCTTGCGAGGCGTGCGCGCGATCAACGAGAGCTGGGCCCGGTTGGCGATCAGTGTGGGCTCGATCGATATCTTCGCCGCGATCTTGTCCCGCTCCTCCTTGATCCTGTCGAGCAGGGCGATCTCCGCCTGGTTGAGGGGCGTGTGGTTGGGATCGCGGCCGGGTCTCCGTGGCAGCGTGCGCGGATCCTTGTCGAGGCCGGCGCGCACCGCGGCGGCGAGGGAGCCTATGAGTCGCGAGTGGCGCTTCCCGAGGTTCACCCCGGAGAGGATGTCGTCCTCGGAGCCGCCCTCGTCCGCCGTCATGGCGAGCCGCGTCAGGAATTCGTTCGAGCAGACCTTGAATGGCGGCGTGTCCAGCCTGAGGGCCTGCTCCTGCCGCCAATGCCAGACGGAGTGCAGGACCGTCTGGCCCCGCGCGCGCAGCCTCTCGGAGCGCCCGATCCTCCAGTCATTCTCGTCCGGCGGGGAGAAGCCCAGGACGCCCGCCTCGATCTGGGCCTTGCACTGCTGGTCCATCCACTCGAGGCGGCCCAGCCGCTTGAGCTCGCGGGTGAGGATGTCCCGGAGGGCCGGCAGGTACCACACGTCGAGGGCCGCGTAGTCCAGGAGCTTCTGGGTGATGGGCCGGCGGGACCAGTTCGCCTTCTGGCCGTCCTTGTCGAGCTTCACGCCGAAGTTGTCCTCAATCAGCGAGGCGAGGCCTATACGCCCGCGGCCGAGGAGCTGCGCGGCCAGCATCGTGTCGAAGAGGCTCTTGGCCCGGAACTGGCAGAAGTCGTACAGGAGCCTGAGGTCGAAGTCGCTCCCGTGCATCACCAGGTGCTTTTTCGCGAGGCGCGGCCAGAGGGAGCCGAAGTCGATGGGCGCGAGCGCGTCCACCAGGTAGACCTCGCCGCAGACGTAGAACTGCAGCAGGCAGACCCTCACCCGGAACCGGTACATGTTGTCCGCCTCGGTATCCATGACCACCTCGCTCACCTGGTCTATGGCAGCGAGGAGCGGCTGGAGGTGGCCGGGCTGCTCGATGAGGGTGAACCCGGATATCCGCGGGTGCTGGGTCTTTACTCCGAGGAGGCGGCGGACGGGATGCGGCAGAAAACGGGAAATCATCTCAATCTGAGAAGCGTGGATAGGCGTCCGATTCAGGGCGAATCTTAAAAGACGCCGGCCCGGAATTTGCCGGCCCGCGGCTACGCGGCCCACGACCCAAGGAATGAGCCGACAAGCGTCGGAAGGTCGGGGCTATAGCCTCCCTCGAGGATCGCGGCGGCGGGGATTTCCGTCTCGCGGAGCCACCCCCCGAGCGTCGCAAAATCCTCGGACTCAAGGCACATCTCGGTGATCGGATCGCGCGCATAGGCGTCGAAGCCGGCGGAAACGAGCACGAGGTCGGGCCGGAAGGCGACGACGGTGTCGAGGGATTGCCGGATGGCATTCATGTGGTCTCCCCTCGGCGTGTAGGGAGGCAAGGGCCAGTTGCGGCAGTTCCCGGAATCACTCAGTCCCGTGCCCGGATAGCACGGCGACTGGTGGACGGAGCAGAACAGGAACCCCTCCCGGCCATGGAGTATGGCCTCCGTGCCGTTGCCGTGGTGGGCGTCGAAGTCCCACACGGCGACGCGCCCGGCGCCGAGGTCGTGGCGGGCGGCGAGGGCGGCGACGGCTACCTGGTTCAGGTAGCAGAAGCCCATCGCCTGGCCGGCCGTGGCATGGTGGCCGGGAGGCCGCATGAGCGAGAACGCGGGCTCCCTGGTCCTGAGCGCATGTTCGGCGGCCGCCAGAGCCGCCGCCACCGACCGGCGGGCATGGAGCGCGATGCCAGGGAAGTTGGCCGTGTCCGGGTCGAAGTCGCCCGGCTGTTCGAGGCGGGAGAGGTGGGCGGCCGTATGCGCAAGCAGGAGCGTCTCGTCGGGGACATCCTCCCTTGGCGTCATCCATGTCCACGACGGGAAGGAGGAGCGGAGATGTTCGGCTGTCCTAATGACCCGGGCCGGTTTCTCGGGATGCCCGGAGGAGCCGTAGTCGGCGCAGCGGGGATCGTGAAGCAGAAGCATGGCGCAGTTTGTGAAGGTCGGGACGGATTTTGCCAGCGTCGCCCAGCGCGCAGGGGCGTCAAACGCGGACTCTAGTCCTTTACTGAGAAATCACCGCCCGCTGACCCAATCTCGGCGCCGATCATGCCTTTGCGGTCCATTCTCATCTTTTGGCTGTTTTCGGGTCGATTGAAAAAGATCTGCAACTCAATATTTTAAAATGGGTTGAGTACGGATGGATGATTTATTTTGCGTCTTAGTGAGATGGAGTCTCGATGTCGTTAGCGTGAGTGTCAAAAGCATCACCTCGGTCCCCACCCCAATCTTCGCATCTCCGGTGCGGGACAGGCGCCGTTCCTGGCGCGGGCTGCCGGTGTTCCTCGGCCTGTCCGCCCTCGCAGTCGCCGCAGTGCTGGTGTGGCAGGGAATAGCGGCCTCCGGCAATCCCGATCCCCTGACCCCGAATTCCAGCCGGATATCGGCGACCCTCGACATCGCGGTCCTTGTCTTTCGCGAGGGGCTTGAGTGCATCCTGGTCCTCTCGGCCCTCACGGCCAGCATGATTGGCGCAAACCAGCCCTACAGGCGCCCGATCGCGGCCGGCGTCGGCCTCGGCTTTGGCGCGACGCTGATCACCTGGTTCATCGCGACGCGCATCGTGAGCGACCTTTCCGAGAGCATCTCGGCGCTCAACCTCCAGGCGGCGACGGGCCTCGTCGCCGTCATCGTCCTCCTCGTGGTCATGAACTGGTTTTTCCACAAGGTGTACTGGTGCGGCTGGATCTCGATGCAGACGCGAAGGAAGAAGGACCTCATGCAGAGCGCCTCCGACCCGGACGCCTCCAAGGCGCGCCTCCTCGGCGGCCTCGCGCTCCTCGGGTTCGCCTCCCTCTACCGCGAGGGTTTTGAGGTGGTCCTGTTCCTTCAGAGCTACTACCTGAAGCTCGGCGGCCACATCGTCGCGGCCGGCGCGCTCCTTGGCCTCATCCTGACCGGGATGGTGGCGATCCTCACCTTCGTCGCCAACCGCCGGCTGCCCTACAGGAAGATGCTGGTCGTCACCGGCGTCATGCTGGGCGCCGTCCTCCTCGTGATGGTCGGCGAGCAGGCCCAGGAGATGCAGCTCGCCCACTGGATCCCGACGACCGAGATCGCGGGCCTGAAGGCCGTGCTCCCGGCATGGGCCGGACTCTGGTTCAGCGTGTTTCCGACAGTCCAGACACTGGCCGCGCAGGCCGCCGCGGGCGCGATTGTGATCGGCTCCTATTTCTATGCGCGGCGCCAGAGCGGATGCGTCACCTGCCCGGTGGGCGGAAGTTCGGCCACGGGCTGCTAGAGCATTTTCGATTTAGA
>PMSP01000081.1 GCA_003168315.1 Opitutaceae bacterium | reverse complement strand
GGCGTGCTTGAGCACGTAGGCCTCGGCCCCGAGCGCGCGGGTCTGGATCACCGTCTTCATCGTGCTCTGCGAGGAGACGATGACGACCGGGATCGTCGGGTGCGCGGCCTTGAGCTTCGCAAGCACCTCGAGTCCCCCGATCTGGGGAAGGTTGATGTCGAGGAGGATGACGTCCGGCTTGTGGGCCGCCGTCTGCTCAAGGGCCTCCGCGCCGTCGGCCGCGTCCCAGACCGTCTCGATGCCCAGCTGCTTCAGGAGCACGCGTATGAGGACGCGGACGTGCGCTTCATCGTCGACTATCAGGGCATTGGTCGGCCGAGGCATGGGACCGATTCTCGGAGGCCGTGGCCGCGTTGCAAGCCTTCGGTCAGCGCGGCCGGATCACTCCACCCCGAGGATATAGCCCCGCAGGTACTCGCTTTCCGGCATGGAGATGATGACGGGGTGGTCCGGGGGCTGGTGGCAGAACTCGAGAACGCGGACCCGCCTCCTCGCGTCCGCCGCCGCCGCGGAAAGCACCGAGCGCAGGTCCGCGTTCTGCATGTGGTGGGAGCAGGTGTAGGTCGCCAGGACGCCCCCGGGGGCGAGGCGCTGCATGGCGCGGAGGTTGATCTCCTTGTAGCCCCTTATCGCCCCCTCGAGGGCCGACTTGGACTTTGCGAAGGGCGGCGGATCCAGGATGACGACGTCCCATGCCGCGGCGGCCTTGTTCGCGGGGTCGTTCAGCCAATCGAAGACGTTCGCGACCTCGAAGCGGGCACTGACGGCGTTCTGCTCCGCGTTGCGCCGCGCCGCCTCGATGGCGTCCGGGGCGCTGTCGAGCCCGAGGACCTCGGAGGCTCCCGCCTTGCCGGCGTGGAGGGCGAACGACCCCTGGTTGCAAAACGCGTCGAGCACCCTCTTGCCCCGGCAGTACCTGGCGACCGCGGCGTGCTGCGCGCGCTGGTCCAGGTAGAAGCCGGTTTTCTGGCCCGACATGAGGTCGAGCCAGGTCTGGAAGCCGTCGATCGCGACCCACCGGGCCTCCCAGGGCCTCCCGGAGCGCGTGTGGACCTCGAGGGGCAGCCCCTCGAGCCGCCGGATCTGCGCGTCGTTGCGGAAGATGACCTCCGACGGCGAAAGGAGCGATGCCAGGATGTCCCCGACCAGCGCGGACCGCCGCTCCATGGCGAGCGTCTGGATCTGCACGACCAATGCGTCGCCGTACTGGTCGACGACGACGCCCGGCAGGTCGTCGGATTCCGACCACACGAGCCGCCGGAAGGACCCGGGCGCGCGCCTGGCCACGGACCTCTCCAGGGCCGACCGGAGGTAGGCCTCGTCGAGGACCACCCGCTCCCGGCTGAGCCTGCGCCAGACAATCTGCGAGCGGCCGTTGCAGATCCCGGTGCCGAGGAGGCGGCCCATGCGGTCCCTGCACTCGACCACCTCGCCGTCGCAGTCGGGCGGCAGCGGCGACTCCACCTCGTTCGCGAAGACCCAGGGATGGCCCGAGAGGACGCGGGAGTTGGCGTTGGCCTTGAGCTTGAAAGCGGGAACCGACATTTGCCGATCATCGCGGGCCCGGCGGCGCGGAGAAGCCCAAAGTGCGCCAGGCGGCGCCTCCCCGAAAAGGCTTCCAAGCCGCGGGGAGGGGGATTTTACTGAACGATTCCGATGTCCCTGCCCTCTGAAATCGCGCGCCGACGCACCTTCGCGATCATCTCGCACCCCGACGCGGGCAAGACGACCCTGACCGAGAAGTTCCTGCTCTACGGCAACGCGATCCACCTGGCCGGGGCGGTGAAGGACAGGAAGAACCAGCGGTCCACGACCTCGGACTGGATGGAGCTGGAGAAGCAGCGCGGCATCTCGATCAGCTCGACCGTCCTCCAGTTCGACTACGACGGACGGGTCGTCAACCTCCTGGACACCCCGGGCCACAAGGACTTCTCCGAGGACACGTACCGGGTGCTGACGGCGGTCGACGCCGTGCTGATGGTGATCGACGCCGCTAAGGGCGTCGAGGCCCAGACCCGAAAGCTCTTTGAGGTGTGCCGCCGGCGGGGAATCCCGATCTTCACGTTCATGAACAAGTGCGACCGGCCGACCCGAAACCCGATCGCCCTCCTCGACGAGCTGGAGGAGGTCCTCGGGATCCAGGCCTCGCCGGTCGTCTGGCCGCTCGGGAACGGCCCGTCGTTCCGAGGCGTCTTCGACCGCAGGAGCCGCCAGGTCCACCTCTTCGAGCGCGTCCCGGGCGGTGCCTACAGGGCCCCCGTCAAGGTGGCCTCCCTGGGCGACCCGGCGGCGCGGGCGAAGCTGGACGACAGCACGCACGAGGAGGTCGTCGAGCAGCTTGAGATGCTGGACGGCGCCGGCCACCCCTACGACCTGGCCGCGGTCCGGGCGGGCAGGCAGACGCCCGTCTACTTCGGCAGCGCGGTCAACAACTTCGGGATCCAGCTCCTCCTCGACGGCTTCCTCGAGGACTCGATCCCGCCGCAGCCCAGGCGCTCGGTCGCGGGCGGCTCGCCGCACGAGGTGCCTGTGACCTACGACAAGTTCTCGGCCTTCATCTTCAAGATCCAGGCGAACATGGACCCCAGGCATCGCGACCGGATCGCCTTCATGCGGGTCTGCTCAGGGAAGTTCACCCGCGACATGCCGGTCATTCACGCGCAGACCGGCAAGACCGTGCGCCTCTCCTCCTCCCACAAGCTCTTCGGCCAGGACCGGGAGACGGTCGACGAGGCGTGGCCGGGCGACGTGATCGGCCTCGTCGGGCATGACGCCTTCGGGATCGGCGACACCCTGACGGAGGACCGCTCAATCCTGTTCGACGAGATCCCGCG
>PMSP01000363.1 GCA_003168315.1 Opitutaceae bacterium | reverse complement strand
GTTGGTGGCATCTACCCCGCCGCGTCAGCAAAAACCCGGCCGCCCCCGACCCCCGGGAATTCGGCGACGGGGACCCCCGGGGGGCAGTCCAAGATTGCCCGGCGGCCCGCGCCTGTCCAGTGTCCCGCCCGCACATGCGAGCAGCCAAGAAAAGCCCGGTCGACCTGATCGCCCATGCGGCGGCGAAATTCCCGCGGCGCCCGTCCTGGGACGAGTACTTCATGGCGACCGCCGTCCTCATCGCGACCCGCTCCAACTGCGAGCGCCAGCACGTCGGCTGCGTCATTGTCTCGGGCGGCGCCCGCAAGAACAGGCTGGTGGCCGCCGGCTACAACGGGTTTCTGCCGGGGACCCCGCACGTCTCGCGCGTCAGCGGGGGACACGAGCAGGCGACGGTCCACGCGGAGCAGAACGCCGTCGCCGACGCGGCGCGGCGCGGCAGCTCGGTCGACGGCTGCATCGCCTACGTCACCCACTTTCCCTGCGTCAACTGCGCGAAGATCCTCGCCGCCTCCGGGATCGCCGAGATCCGCTACAGGGCCGACTACCGAAACGACCCCCTCGTCGGTCAGCTGATGGCTGACGCCGGCGTCAAGCTGCAGAGCCTCTAGGCCCACCCGGAAAGAACACGTGAGAGAAAGCATGCACAGCACACGGCAGTCGCTCGCGGGGTCCCTCCTCCTCGCCCATCCGATCCTTCGCGACCCGAACTTCCGCCGGACGGCGGTCCTCATGTCGAGCCACGGCCCCGAGGGCGCGATGGGGGTCGTCCTCAACCGGCCCCTCGGCAAGCGTCTCGGAGAGCTGAAGGGGGACTTCGCGCTCGGGCCGCTTTCCGACACCCCCATCTACACCGGGGGCCCCGTGCAGACCGAGCAGCTGATCCTCGCGGCCTGGCAGGCCCGCGAGGACGCGTTCCAGCTCCACTTCGGGATCGATCCGGACAAGGCGGTGCAGATGCTCTCGGACGAGTCGACCCGCCTGCGCGCCTACCTCGGATACTCGGGGTGGTCGGCGGGCCAGCTCGAGAACGAGCTCGAGAGCGGCACGTGGATAGTCGCCAGCCCCCCGCCGGACCTGTTCGAGCGGCCCATGAAGGAGGCCCTCTGGCGATCCCTTTTGACGGACGAGGGCGACGAGTGGCGCCTCATCGTCGACGAGCCCGAGGACCCCGGGAAGAACTGAGTTGACAGGGCGGGGGTCCGCTCTCTGTTTTGGTGCCTTTTATGAAAGTCGTTTCCTCCATCAAATCAGCCAAGAAGCGCCACCCGGACTGCCAGGTGGTGCGCCGCCGCGGCAAGATCTACGTCATCAACAAGACCGACCCGCGCTACAAAGCACGCCAGGGCTGAAACTTAACCCATTTTCCACGTGAAATCCGAAGGCCACCCGACTCTCAACCCGGTCTGCTTCCTTGATGTCGCCACCGGCAAACGGTTCCTCACCCGCTCGACCATGAAGTCGGCCCGCAAGGAGTCGATCGACGGCCAGGAGTACTTTGTCGTCCTCCGGGACGTGACGATGGACTCGCATCCCGCCTACACCGGCGAGAAGCGACTCGTCGACACGGCGGGCCGCGTCGAGAAGTTCACGTCGAAGTTCAAGCGCAGCACGAAGAAATAGCCCGAAGGCAGTTGAAACTGATCTGTTTTGACTGCGACAGTACGCTGAGCTCGGTCGAGGGGATCGATGAGCTCGCCCGTCTCAGGGGCCCGGAGGTCTTCGCGTCGGTCGTCGCCCTGACCGAGGACGCGATGAACGGGAAGATCCGGATCGAGGACATCTTCGGCCTGCGCCTGGGCGCGATTGGGCCCACCCGCGAGGACGTGGCCTCCGTCGGCCGAAGCTACGTCGAGACCGTGGAGCCGACGGCGAAGGCGACCATCGATGCCCTTAGGGGCAGGGGATGGACCCCCGTCATCATAAGCGGCGGCTTCAGGCAGGCCATCCGGCCGCTCGCGGACTTCCTGGGGGTCGCCCGGATCGAGGCCGTGGACCTCTTCTTTTCGCCGGACGGATCCTACGGGGGCTACGACTCGGCCTATCCCTCGACCCGCTCCGGCGGGAAGGCGGAGATCATCGCGAGCCTGCGGGCGGAGCTGAGGCCGGAGAAGGTCGTCATGGTCGGCGACGGGGTGAGCGACCTGGAGACCCTGCACGCCGTCGACCTCTTCATCGGGTTCGGGGGGTTCGCGACCCGGGACAGGGTCAAGCGCGAGGCGTCGGCGTTCGTCACGTCCCTCTCCTCGGTCCCCGCGCTCGTCTAGGATCCCCCTAGGGGAACAGGCCCCGTTTCTGCTTCGTCTCGGCGACCCGCCCTATCCCGAGCGTGAGCGCGGCCAGCCGGCGGCCGAACTTGAACTTGCGCTTCTGGTATTCCACCGACTCCTTCGCCCTGTCCAGTATCCCGTTCAGCTTGGCGAGCACCTCGTCGCGGCTCCAGTAGAAGCTCTGGAGGTTCTGCAGCCACTCGAAGTAGGAGACGATGACGCCGCCGGAGTTGCAGAGGATGTCGGGGATCAGCTCGATGTCGCCGCGCGCCTCGATGATCCGGTCGGCCTCGTTCGTCGTCGGCCCGTTGGCCCCCTCGGCAATCACCCGGCACCTGAGCCTCGGGGCGTTGTCCTTCGTGATGACCCGCTCGAGGGCCGCGGGGACGAGGACCGTGCACTCGAGCAGAAGGAGCTCCTCGTTCGTCACGGCGCCGCCGCCGTCAAAGTCCTTCAGGACCCCGGCATACTGGATGTACGCCAGCGCCTTCTTAACGTCTATGCCGGCCGGGTTGTGGATCCCACCCGTGTAGTCGGATATTGCGATTATCCTGGCGCCCATGGCGGACAGGGCGAGCGCGGTCTCGCTGCCGACGTTGCCGAAGCCCTGGATCGCGACGGTGGCCTGGGACACGGGGATCCTCAGGTCCTCGAGGTACTTTCCGACAAGGTAGGCGACGCCCGCCCCTGTGGCCTCCCTGCGGCCCTGCGACCCGCCGACCGAGATCGGCTTGCCCGTCACGACCCCGGGGGAGATGTAGCCCACGTGGTTGGAATAGGTGTCCATCATCCACGCCATGATCTGCTCGTTCGTCCCGACGTCAGGGGCGGCGATGTCGAGCTGGGGCCCCACGAACCCGATCAATTCCTGCATGTACCGGCGGGAGAGGTGCTCAAGCTCGGTCGGGGACAGCTCCCGCGGGTTCACGATGACCCCCCCCTTGGCCCCCCCGTAGGGGAGCCCCACGAGCGAACACTTCCAGCTCATCCACATGGCGAGGGCGGCCACCTCCCCGAGCGTCACGCCCTCATGGAAGCGGATGCCGCCCTTGGAGGGCCCGGTCGAGATGTTGTGCTGGACCCGGTAGCCCTCGAAGACCGTCACGCTGCCGTTGTCGCGCCTCACGGGAAGGGAAACGGCGATGCACCTGCGGGGATACTTCGTCCTGTCCCTAATCTCCTCCGGGAGGTTGATAGCGTCGGCAGCCTGGTCAAATTGTCGGCATGCCATCCGAAATACGTCCGAATCATACAGCGTGGAAACAACCGCCTTTGACATGGGCCCACGATGCCCGATGACATAGGAATTGGCCATGCTATTTAAGCTCAGTTCCGACTACAGCCCGACCGGCGACCAGCCCCAGGCGATCGAGAAGCTCGTGGACTCCGTCGTCGCCGGCAACCGCTACCAGACCCTCCTCGGGGTGACGGGCTCGGGCAAGACCTTCACGATGGCGAACGTCATCGCCCGCAGCGACCGGCCGGTCCTCATCATCTGCCACAACAAGACGCTCGCCGCCCAGCTCTACTCGGAGTTCAAGAGCTTCTTCCCCGAGAACGCCGTCGAGTACTTCGTCAGCTACTACGACTACTACCAGCCCGA
>PMSP01000223.1 GCA_003168315.1 Opitutaceae bacterium | reverse complement strand
GGAACGGCCCTTCCCCATGCGCAGATCGAGATTGTCGACGACCTGGTCCGGGTTGAGGGAGGCTCGGTGTTCAGGGGATACTTTCCCTCGATCAAGGACGAGAGGTCGTGGCTGACCGGCGACCTGGGAGGGTTCGACGCCAACGGCAGCCTCGTCATCCTCGGCAGGAGCGACGACATGATCGTCACCGGCGGCAAGAAGGTCGCCCCTGACGAGGTGGAGGCAGCCCTGAGAGCGAGCGGTGAATTTGAGGACGTGGCCGTGATCGGCGTACCGGACACGGAGTGGGGCCAGTCGGTGGTGGCCTGCTACCCGGGCGGCCGCACGCCAAGGCCCGAGGTCGTGGAGGCCGCCCTTTCCGGCCTCGAGTCCTTCAAGCATCCAAAGCGATACGCCGGCATCTTCCCGTGGCCGCGCAACCCCCAGGGCAAGATCAACCATGCGGAGCTCCTGAGGCAGGCGGCGGCCGGGCCGCCGCCGCCTATCCGGCGTTGACCCAGGCGGCGAGCGCCGCCGGCAGCGCCTTCCGCGCCCGCGTCGCCGAATCGATGCAGACATGCTCCGTCCTCACGCGCGCCGCGCACTTGGAACCGGGGCCGGTGCGGATGATCTCATAGCGGATCTCGTAGGAGTTCTCCGACAGGGCCGCGACCCTCAAGGCCACCCCGAGCTTGTCGCCGCACGAGACGGGGCGGAGGTACTCGGCCTCGCTTTTGGCGATCGGGACAACGACCCCGTTGTCCGAAAAGAAGGCCTTCAGGCCTATTCCGGACGCGGAGAGCGACTCCTCGTAGGCCTCGTGGCAAATCGCAAAGAAGTTCGCAAAGTAGACGACGCCGGCGGCGTCGGTATCCGCGAAATGGACCGTGCGTGCGTAGGTGAAGGGCATCGATTTCGGGGGTCGCCCAAGCGAACGAGTGAACATGGCGGTACGCAACATCGCAAAAGTAAGGCCGCCTGCGTCTTACGGCGTTGAACTTGACGCCATGGGCGTCTGAAATGGCGGGATGACGAAGAACGAGATCGCGGACGTGCTCGCCGAGATCGGTTTGCTGATGGAGCTCAAGGGCGAGAACCCGTTCAAGGTCCGCGCCTACTCGTCGGGCGCGAGGGCGATCGAGGCGATCGAGAAGGAGGAGTTCGAGAAGCTCCTCGCCGAGGGCCGGATCCAGAGCGTCAAAGGAATCGGGGAGGCGCTCGCCGCCAAGATCGCGGAGCTCAATGCGACGGGGCGCCTCGAGTTCCTCGACCGCCTCAAGGCGTCGATAGCCCCCGGCTTGGTCGACATGCTGAAGATACCCGGGCTCGGGCCGAAGAAGATCGCCGCCCTCGGGCAGGTTCTCGGCGTCACGACCGTCGCCGAGCTCGAGAAGGCGTGCAAGGACGGCAAGGTCGCCGCGCTGGCCGGCTTCGGCGACAAGACTCAGGAGAAGATCCTGGCTGGAATCCGCACCCGCGAGGCCTACTCGCTCCGCCACATCTGGTGGACCGCGAGCGACGTGGCCGCGCCGATACTGGCCGGACTGCGCGGCCTCCCCCAGGTGAACCGCGCGGAGACGGCCGGCAGCCTCCGACGCGGGCTTGAGACCGTCGGCGACCTCGACTTCATCGTCGCGGCGACGGACATCGGCCCCGTCGTCGAGTGGTTCACCGGCCAGGCTGGCGTGAAGGAGGTCACGGCGAGGGGCGATACCAAGGCGAGCGTGCGCCTGAGGAGCGGGATGCAGGCGGACCTGCGGATCATCCCCGAGTCCCAGTTCGCCTTCGCGCTGCACCACTTCACGGGCTCGAAGGACCACAACGTGCAGATGCGCCAGAGGGCGCTGGACCGCGGCATGAGCCTGAGCGAGTGGGGGCTTGTCCCCTCCGCCGGCGAGGGAACAGCGAAGGAAAAGGCGGGCCGCAGCGGGAGCGTCGCCGCGCATGACGAGAAGGCGATCTTCGCGGCGCTGGGCCTCGGCTACATTCCGCCCGAGCTGCGGGAGGGGATGGGAGAGATCGAGGCCGCCGAGCGGGGCGAGATACCCCGCCTGGTCGAGCTGGGCGACATTCGCGGGGCTTTCCACAACCACACGACGGAGTCGGACGGGAGCAACACCCTGGCCGAGTTGGCGGCCGCGGCGCAGAAGCTTGGATGGGAGTACATCGGCATCGCCGACCACTCGAAATCCAGCAGGCAGGCGAACGGCCTGACCGAGGAGCGCCTCCTGGGGCAGATTCGCGAGATCGGCTCCCTCAACGCGTCCCGCAAGTATGGGACGAGGGTGCTTGCCGGCACGGAGTGCGACATCCTTCCGGACGGGAGACTGGACTTCGAGGACTCGGTCCTCGCCCGGCTGGACTACGTGGTGGCGTCCATCCACAGCGTGTTCAGCCAGGACGAGGCCGTGATGACGGCGAGGATAATACGGGCGCTGGAGAACCCGAGGACGACGATGCTCGGCCACCTCTCCGGCCGGATCCTCCTGGAGCGGGAGCCCTACAAGGTCGACGCGCAGAAGGTCATCGATGCCGCCATCGCCAACGGCGTGGCGATCGAGCTGAACGCGAGCCCCTACCGCCTCGACATGGACTGGCGGTTCTGGCGGCGGGCCGCCGGGAGGGGGCTCGAGTGCGCGATAAACCCCGATGCGCACGACACCGCGGGACTGGACCACGTCCGCGCCGGCGTTAACTCGGCTCGCAAAGGGTGGCTTACCCGGGAGAACGTCGTGAACACGCTTCCCCTCGCGAAGGTCCTGTCTTGGCTCGAGCGGAAACGGGGGCGCAAGTGATCGACGCGCGCGCAAGGGGGCTGGCCAACATCCACGCGGCAATCCTCACGCTCTTCGTGGGGGTCCTCTTCTGGGCCTGGGCGTATGTGAACCTGCATTTCCACGTCCCCTACGTGCACATGAACCCGTACGAGAACCTGGTTCCCTATTTCCTGTGCGCCATAGGCGGCATGCTGCTTTCCGCGCGCGACGTGTCGCGCCACCTTGCCGCCCGCTTTCACCTTCCCGACCTCGGGAGGTCGGCGCGCCTCGCGTTCCGGCAGGTTGCGCTGATGGCGATGCTCATATTCTCGACAATGTTCGCCACCCAGGACCACAGCGTGAGCCGCCTCTTCCTCGGGACGCTCCTTGTGTGGTGCTGGCTCGGGCTCGCCCTACTGAACGCCTGGGTGCCCGGCAGGCTGGCCCGGGTCATCTTCCAGAAGGGCCACCGGCTGCCCACCGTGTTCGTGGGCACGCCGGCATCCTTCGCCAAGGTGCGCGAATGGATCGCCAACAAGGAGCCCCTTGGGATCGACCCCGTGGGCCTTCTCTCGCCCGAGACCTTTTCCTCGGATGCCGAGTCGCTTTCGGTCCCCTGGCTCGGCGCTCTCTCCGACCTGCCCCGGGTGCTCCGGGAAAGGCCGGTCGGCCAGGTGGTCATGCTTGAGCTGCCGGGCAGCGACGAGGAGGCGAGCCGCGTCATCGAGGCATGCCGCGACCACGGCTGCCGCCTCCTCATCCACAGCAACATCGAGGAGCGATACACGCAGCCGCTGGTCCCCATCACCGAGGAGGGGAGGCACTTCTATACGCTCCAGGAGGAACCCCTTGAGGATCCGCTTAACCGGTTGATCAAGAGGATCTTTGACATCGTTGTCGCGCTGCCTGTCGTCGTCCTCGTCCTGCCCCTCCTCTGCGCCTGGGTGGCGCTCATGCAGGCGATCCAGGCCCCGGGGCCACTGTTCCACGCCAGGGAAAGGAGGGGAAAGCAGGGAAAGATCTTCTGCATGCTCAAGTTCCGGTCCATGTTCGCCGCTCCGAGCGACGCGGCGGCCGAGTCGATGCAGGCGCTCTCGGTGGACCAGAGGATATTCCCTTTCGGCAGGCTCATGCGCCGCCGCAGCCTCGATGAGTTTCCCCAGTTCTGGAACGTGCTCGTCGGGGAGATGAGCATCGTGGGGCCCCGCCCGTACATGCCCCTCCTGGACGAGGAGTTCCGCCAGCAGACGCAGGGCTACCTCATACGAAACCTTGTCAAACCGGGGATCACCGGGCTCTCGCAGAGCCTCGGCTTTCGCGGGGCGGTCCTCGAGGAGGAGATGGTCCGGCGCAGGGTGTATTGGGATGTCTACTACATCTCGCACTGGTCCGTCTGGATGGACGTCCAGATAACGGCGAAGACGCTCCTGCAGGTGATCAGCCCGCCCGCCACCGCGTTCTGACCGGGGGTCAGAAGCTCTTGACGAAGGTGTTCCCCTCGCGGTCCACGAACGTGAGGTGGTCGGCCTCGACTGTCGTGAGCCTGAGGCCCAGCGAACGGTCGACCAGGTCGTTCACCTTGTAGACGTGCCCATCGACGAGGGCCTTGCTGTCCGCGCCCGCTGTGCGGACGCCGGAGATGTGGAACCGGTCGACCACGCCCTGGACGATTTCGGTGTGGCTCTCGGTCGTCACGGCGGGGGCCACGACAGGCGCCACCACGGGGGCCTGGGCCTGGACCGGGGCCGCGGGCTCCGGGGCGAGGACGATCGCGGCTGGCGCCGGGGTGGGCTGGGGAAGGGCGGTGGGGGCCGGCGTCGGGACACTGGGCGGGGGGAGGGCCACCGTTATGGCCGGCGCGGGAGCGACGATGGCAGCGGCGGCCGGCGCCGCGGGTCTGGCATCGGCGACGGGCTTCGGCTCGGACTTGCCGGTCATGAACATCCCGGTGAGCACGACCGAGACGACGATGAGCGCGATCGCCGCGGCGCCGATCAGCACCATCGTCTGCTTTTTCACAGGGCCGCCCTGCCGGCTGCTGCGGCTGCCGCCGCCCGGCATCGGGGCTATGACGTCGGCCTGCTCCTCGGCCCGCTGCCGGGCGGCCTTCTTTAGCGCATCGTTGATGAGGCTCATGCTCGGGGGCTCAATTCGTGAGGTTGTCCATGTCGCGGACGGCCCGGCGGGCGTCCCAGTAGTTCACCTCGTCGGACTCGCGGATGAACGCGGAGAGCATGGCCTTGTCGCAGAGATTGTTCACGATCCTCGGGATTCCCCTGCTGGAACTGTGGATGGCCCGGAGCGCCCATGGGGTGAACGACGGGCGACCGGTGCCTCCGGCAAGCGTCAGGCGGTGCTGGATATAGTGGATCATGTCCTGCTTCGAGAGGGGGTGCAGCTCATAGTGGACGAGGATCCTCTGGCGCAGCTGGCGGAGCTCCTCCCGGGCCAGCACCTCCTTCAGCTCAGGCTGCCCCATGAGGACGATCTGCAGGAGCTTCTGCTTGTCGGTCTCAAGGTTCGATAGCAGGCGGATTTGCTCCAGAACCTCGAACGAGAGGTTCTGGGCCTCGTCTATGATGAGGACGATGTCCCTGCCGCGGTTGATCCTCTCCAGGAGCACGCGGTTCATCTGGGAGACGAGGTCCACCTGGCTCCGCGCCAGCTTCGTCTCGCCCAGCTCGCCCAGAATCGCCTTCAGCATCTGGGTCTCCGTCACCCGCGGGTTGAGTATCAGGGCCGTGTCAAAGCGCGCGGGGTCGAGCTCGTTCAGGAACCTCCTGCAGAGCGTCGTCTTTCCGCAGCCGACCTCGCCTATCAGGACGATGAATCCCTTTCGTTCGCGGACGCCGAACTTGAGGTGCTGCAGCGCCTCCTGGTGGGTCGGGCTCAGGTAGAGGAATTTCGGATCCGGGGTGATGTTGAACGGCATCTCCTTGAATCCGTAGTAGCTCTGATACATGTGCGAATCTCAGTAAGCCGGGGATGCCCGAAAACGCACGCCAAAACCCGCGCCCCGCGGGTCCGGCTAAAAAGGAATTGCGAACATGGGGTCGGGCGCTGTTTATCCACGGCAAATCGCCGTGAAGCACCGACAAGTCATCCTCTGCCTCTACCTGCTCCTCGTCGCGGGCCTGGCCATGGCGGGGGGATACCTTTTCCTGGACGCCCGAGCGGAGTATGCGCGCCTGGAAAAGGTCGAGGGGTCGAACCGCCAGAGGCTGGCGGAGGCCCAGGAGAGGCTGAAGAACCAGGAGAGGGTCCTCGAGCGCCTGAGGACGGACCCGGCCTACGTCGACAAGGTGATCCGCAAGAAGCTCGGCTATGCCAAGCCGGACGAGTTCATCTACCGCTTTGAGGACTGAGCGGTCGCCCGCATGACGACAGATCCGGAAAGCCTCATAGAATCCTTCCGCAGCGCCGGCCAGGGGCAGGTTTTCGCGTTCTACGAGAAGCTCGCCCCGGATGCTCGGTCGCGCCTCCTGGCCGAGGCGGCCGAGATCGACCTCGCCGAGATCGACAGGCTTGTCCGGACGCTCGTCCGCGCCGGCGGCTCGCCGGCCGTCGACGTGGACGGCCTGGCCCCGGCTCCCTACGAGCGCCTTCCGGGCCACGGCGGCGATGCGTCCGCCTGGTCCGCCGCCAAGGCTGCCGGCGATGCGGCCCTGCGTGCGGGCCGGGTGGCCGCGTTCACGGTCGCGGGCGGCCAGGGAACCCGCCTGGGATACGATGGGCCCAAGGGCACGTTCGAGGTGACCCCTGTCCGGCACCATTCCCTCTTCCGGGTCTTCACCGAGAAGATCCTGGCGGCGGGACTGCGCTATGGGCGGCCCCTCCACTGGTTCATCATGACCAGCCACCAGAACCATGAGGCCACCGAGGCCTACTTCCGCGAGAACCTCCACTTCGGCATGGACCCGGCCCGCATCCACTTCTTCCGGCAGGGACGCATGCCGGCGGTCGACTTCTCGGGGAAGATCCTCCTGGAGACGCAGGGTTCGCTGGCGTTGTCGCCGGATGGCCACGGCGGGTCGCTGAGGGCGCTTGAGAGGAGCGGCGCCCTGGACCTCATGGCGTCCGAGGGGATCGACACCCTCAGCTACTTCCAGGTCGACAACCCGCTCGTGCGCTGCGTCGACCCCGCCTTCCTGGGCTGGCACCTCGCGCGCCGGTCGGAGATGTCGAGCAAGATGGTCCCGAAGGGGTACCCGGAGGAGAAGCTCGGGCATTTCTGCGTCCGCGAGGGACGGCTGGTCGTGATCGAGTACTCGGACCTCCCAATGGCCCTGCAGAGGGAGACCGACCCCTTGACCGGTGGGCTGCGCTACGAGGCCGGGAGCATCGCCATCCACGCCATCGACCGCGAGTTCGTCCGCAGGATGGCCCGCGGGGACGGGGGCCTGCCGTTCCACAGGGCCGACAAGAAGATAACGACGGTCGATTCGGAGGGGAGAGAGGTGAGACCGGCCAAAGCGAACGGCGTCAAGTTCGAGCTATTCGTCTTCGACGCCCTCCCCTCGGCGGGGAACCCGGTCGTCGTCGAGACGGCCCGGGCCGACGACTTTTCACCCGTCAAGAACGCCGAGGGGGTCGACTCGCCCGCCACCTGCAGGGACGACCAGCTTCGCCAGTTCACGCGCTGGCTCAGGAGGGCCGGGGCCGCGGTCCCGGCCGGCGCGTCCGGTCTCCCCGGCTTCCCCCTGGAGGTGTCGCCGCTCTTCGGCTACGACGAGGATTCCTTCATGGAAAGCTGGTCCCGCATGAGCCCGAAGCCCGCCATCGCGGGCGGCCTGGTTCTCGAGTCCTCGAAATGAGCGCAGCTGAAAAGATCCGCGCGGCGGAGGCCGCGGGCCAGCTCATGCCCTCCTCGGCTGCGAACATCGCGGCATACCTGGCGGCGAGCCTGCCGGAATGGGCCCATGCGAGCATCGGGGAACTCGTCGGGCGCCAGGCCTGGGGCGAGCTGAACGACCGCTTCTACCGGGAGCTTGAGTTCGGCACCGGCGGCATCCGCGGCAGGACGATTGCGGCGGCGCCGACGGCCGCGGAGACGGGGTCCCCGGGCCCGTTCGGGACGCCCGAGCACGCCGCGGTCGGCAGCAACATGCTGAATGACTTCACGCTGGGCCGTGCCGTCATCGG
>PMSP01000001.1 GCA_003168315.1 Opitutaceae bacterium | reverse complement strand
ACGTCTTCCCGCTGCCGGCCGGCGCCGAGATGATCGTCACCTGCCGTGCCGCCGCGCGATCCAGCGCAGCGAGAAGATCGCTCCGGTCGATTAGCCGGGGAGTCACGTGAGCCACTTTCACCGGCCTGCCTCGTATGTCCGCCCGACCCAGTCCTGGCACCTCCCCTCTCGCTACCAGGCCGGTGCGTGTGCTGTCAACGGCGCGGGCGCCGGTCCCGCGTTGGCCCGGTCGGGCGGATCACCGGGATCAGGTGAGGACCAGTCACCTGCGCGGCGGCCAGCATGGACATGGACAGGCTCCGATGTCCGCCGACGCGAGGAGGCTGCGGTGACTTTTACCGTGGACATCCACCACCACATGCTGCCCGATTTCTTCTGGCGGGCCACCAACGAGGGTGACCAGCCGGTGGGCGGCATCGCGCCGCCGCCCTGGTCGCGCGCGAGCACGCTCTCGTTCCTCGACGACGCGGGCATCGACGTCGCCATTACCTCGGTCAGCACCCCCGGCGTGCACACCGGCGACGACGCCCGGGCCGGCGCGCTGGCCCGGCGGTGTAACGAACTGGCCGCCGAGCTGACCCGCGGCCGTCCCGACCGGTTCGGCGGCTTCGCCTGCCTGCCACTGCCCGACGTCGACGGAGCCCTCAACGAACTCGCTTACGCCCTCGACGACCTCCGGCTGGACGGCGTTGTGCTGTTCAGCAATGCCCGCGGCAGCTACCTCGGGGACCCGCGCTTCGCCCCGCTGTTCGACGAGCTGCAGCGACGCCAGGCCGTCGTGTTCGTGCACCCCAACCCCTCGCCCGACCCGAGCGCCCACGCGCTCGGACTGCCCGACTCGCTCATCGATTATCCCGCCGACACCACCCGGGCCATCGCCAGCTTGCTTTACAGCAACACCTTTGCCCGCACCCCTGACGTCAGGTACGTCTTCGCCCATGCCGGGGGCACCGTGCCGTACCTGGCCGGGCGGTTCGCCATCATCGACCAGATGGGCGTCATCCCCGGAGCGCAGGCCCGGGCGACCGCGGCTGATACGTTCCGCCGCCTGTACTGGGATACGGCCCTGTCCTGGGGCGACCCGGTGCTGCGGATGCTGCGCGAGGTGGTGGGCATCGACCACGTCCTGTTCGGCTCGGACTACCCCTACCTGCGCCGCGACCTCGCCGTCTCGTGCCGCGAGCACATCGAAGGCAGTCCCGAACTCACCGAGAGCGAGCGCAGGGCCATCCTCGGCGGCACCGCGGCGAAGCTGATCCCGCGGCTGGCCAGCCTGCTATCTCAGCCATCATGACGCCACCGGAATAGCTCCTCGAACGCCAGAGCCGCTCCGGCGTAGCTCCCGGGCCGCCAAAGAAATGACGTGAACATGTCATGCCAGAGGCGGGGTCACGACCCCGCGGCCTTGGCTTGCAGCTCGGCGATCTGCTTGCGGGCCGCGGCGACAAGTTCGTCGTTGGTGTTCGCGTGACCGCTCTCCGGCGCTGCGAGGTCAGCGAAAGGCAAATCGTCGTCGAGCATGGCGTGGGCTGCGCGCGCGCCAAATACCAGCCCTTCAAGCAGCGAATTTGAAGCGAGCCGGTTGGCCCCGTGCACGCCGGTGCAGGCGGTCTCGCCGGCCGCCCAGAGGCCGGGCAGGCTGGTGCGGCCGTCGAGATCGGTCCTGACGCCGCCCATCAGGTAATGCGCGGCAGGCCGCACGGGGATCAGGTCGCGGGCCAGATCGAGGCTATGTGCGCCGAGAAATGCGGTGATGCCGGGGAAGCGTTTGTGCAGGTCGATGCCGGTAACGTGGCGCATGTCGAGATGGACGGGGCGCAGCTCGCCGGGCTTCTTGCCTTTGCCTTCGCGGGCAATGGCGCGGGCCACCACGTCGCGCGGCGCCAGCTCGAGCCGGCAATACTGCAGCCACGCCCCCATCCACCCCGGATTGTCGACCAGGCCGTTCAGCTCGAAGACGACCTCCGCGCCACCCTGTATCGTCGCGAGGTTGTAGTCGCCGAGCTCGTCGGAGACCTGATACATCCGCCCGGTAGCCGGATCATATCCGTAGACCAGGTTGCGCCCGGAGCGGATCCCGAGGGGCATCCGCGCGATGCTGTCCAGCCCGGCATTGATCTTGTCGCGCCACCTCGTGTCGCCCGTCCTCTCCCATTCGGTCATCCAGTTGCCGGCGAAGGCGAACCAGTCGGGACCCAGGCGGACCCGGGCGGGAAACTTCCTCTCGCGCTCGGTCGGCGGCTGCGCCTCGCGCATCGGATCGACCTGCGCGACCTTGTAGTCGACGTTGACCACCTCCCGCATCACGTCGCCGATTCGCTCGTCCGTCGTCAGGTAGTAGTAGAAGCGCCGGAAAGCCGCCTGGCTTATCCGCGCCTCCTTGGCTCCGTCGCCCCAGGGAACGACATTGTGGCGCGAACCCAGTCCCGCAAGGGAGCCCAGGTGGTAGATGTCGACCTCGCTCGTGTTGCGGGCCATCGCCTCGGCAAGCCGGAAAATGTCGCTGCGACCCGTGCGGAGGTAACTGTACCAAAGCCACATGTCGGAGGCCAGCTCGGTGTTGTCCCATGCCATGCCGCCGAGGTCGTAGCGCCAGACGTGCCTGACCTCGTCATAGGAATGCATCACGTTGCCATAGGTCCAGAAGCCGTACCAGTGGCGCTGCTCGACCTCGCGTTCGTAGACCGCGATGAGCGCGCTGCCCTGGTCCTCCAGGTGGCGCGTGTACGCCGTCGAGCGGTCGGGCAGGCCCCATATTCCGAATACCCCGGTCGAGTGGAGGTAGTCCGGCGACGAGACGGCCAGGGGAGGCTCCTGGCCCACCTGCGCCTCCTCGACCGACTCCTGCCTCGACGGGACGCCGTCGCTTGCAAAAAGCGTCAGCTCGCTTGTCCGCGCGACCCCGGAGGCGGTGCTCATCCCCGGCTGGACATCCTCGTAGGCCGCCTCGAGCCCGTGCTCCCGCGTGTCGTAGTGGCGCATGTCCATTCCGGGGGCGTCCGGGGACCAGAGCCAAGCCAGGACCTCGGCCTCGGGCGTCGACGCGCCGTCAACCTCAAGCGACGCGGGATAGGACTGCCAGAAATTCCTGAGGCTGATCCCGAGGCCGCCCGTGACATCCCCGGCAAAGACGAGCCCCGAGGCGCGCCTGCCTGCTCCGGCCGGCAGCCATGAGCTCTTGGCATTGGTGCGCTTGAGCACCGTGAAACCGTCGGCGTTGGGCTGCACAAGCTTGAAGCTGTCCCAAACCGCCCATTCCCCCATCAGGTCGCGGCCGTGCTGGGATACCTGGTCGCGGTTGGGCACGCGCCTGCCCGCAATCTGGTCGGGAAAGACGTCGCGCGGCTTTGAGCCCGCCGGCACCGCCTGCGGATACCCCACGTAGCGGCCCTGGCGCCCAACCAGCGGCTGGACGGGCTCCGCCCAAAGGCCCGACCCCTCGCCCGAGAAGCGAACATGGCGGTTCTGGACCTCCTCGCGCATCGGCACCCGGACGCTCAGCCCGAGGCCGCGGATGAAATCGCGGTCCTGGTCGCCGTCATAGATTATCGTGTGCACCATCCGCACCGAATCCTGGCCCGCGTAGAAATACAGCCGCACGACGAAGGGGAGCCACTTCCTGCCGCCCGACAGCGCCTGGTGCCGGCCCTCGACCTTGACGACCACGCGCACGGGGCCTTCCTGCTCGACCGTCACCCTCTCGACTTTGCCCACGAATTTCGTGCGGGCGGGGGCATCGGCCGGGCCGCCGTCCGGGCCGTCCTGCAGTATGCAGACAAGGCGGGCCTTGCGGGCGACCAACCGCCCGTCCACGGCGAGCGTGTCGATCAGGTCGTCGCCGGAGTTCGGCATCCTGCAGTGCAGCCTGCCGGTGTCTATCTCGACGCCGCTGTCGGTCAGTTGGACGCGGGCT
>PMSP01000056.1 GCA_003168315.1 Opitutaceae bacterium | reverse complement strand
GGAAAGACGGTCGGGGCCGGCACCCGCGGCAGGATACAGTTCCATCCCTCGTTCCCCCGCGGATTCGCCGGTCACCTCGACCTCGAGAACCTGCTGCCCGACCACGCCTACATCCTGACCCTCAACGGCAACCCGGCGAGGGCGGGAAACAGCCTGCTCCTCACGCCGGTGCCGTCCAACGAGCAGGAGAGATATTACGACTTTCTGATCGTCACGACCGACAGCCACGGCCGCTACGGCGCGGACCTCGGCGTCTACCTCAAGCCGGGCCAGTACGACGTGCGGTGCTACGTGAAGGACACCGCCGATTTCAAGATCGTCCTCTACCGCGACTTCTTCCCGTTCGCGGTCAAGTAGGGTCCGCGACGCAGGGGACCTCCTTAGGCCGGACTGACCTCAATCTTCGCGGCCTCGGGAAGGCCGAGCACGGCCTCGCCCTCCTTGAGCTCGCACCGGACAATCCCGCTCGCGGGGTCCCGCTCCCGGACCCGGACGCGGGCGCCGGGCTTGAGCCCGGTCCGCTGGATGAACTCCAGAAACTGAGGGCTCTGGTCCACGATCCGCTCGACGCGCAGCGGCCTCTGGGCCTCGCAGCTCGCGAGGGTGACTCCCTTTCCCCTGTCGAGCCCGGGCGACTTGCGGCTCGGGATCGGGTCGCCGTGGGGGTCCGCCGCGGGATGCCCGAGCTTGGCATCGATCCGCAGGAGGACCCGGTCCGAGATGGCATGCTCAAGCGCCTCGGCCTCCTCGTGGACCTCCTTCCAGTCCATCCCGAGGACCTGGACCAGAAAGGTCTCGACCAGCCGGTGCTTGCGGACGACGGCGAGCGCGAGGGCCCTTCCCTCCGGCGTCAGCCTCACCCCCTCGCGGGGTTGGTGATCGAGGAGTCCCCGGGAGGCCATCGACTTCACCATGGTCGTGATCGTCCCCGGCGTCACCCCGAGCGCCTCGGCCAGCGCGCCGGTCGACACCACGGCGTCCTTGTCCGAGGAGCGGACGAGTATCGCCTTCAGGTAGTTCTCGACGGTGCTCGTCGGCATGGGGAGAGGGAAGCGAAGAAGTATTTTGAAAACAAACGTATTTTGTCTTTGACGACTCAAATACCATATTTCTGTATATCACAATCATAAATTCTGCCTATCAACCGCCGCCGGCCCGCGAGGCGATGGTTCCCCTCCTCGGGTTCGCCGGCTCGAGGAGGCGAACGGGCGACGGGAGGATCGGGAAATTCCCCCTGGTCGCCGGCCGGGGCTCGTGCGCCGTCATCACCTGCCTCGGCATCTACGGGCTGCCGGGCGCCCCGCGCGACGCCGCCGCCGTCTTCACCGGACGCTGACCGGCCTTGCGCGAATCCGGTGTTTACCGAACCGGGATTACGGTTCGTCATCCTCCCCATGCTTTCCCGGGCCCGATCCCTCCTCATGGTTCTTGCCGCCCTCACCGCGGCGGTTGCCGGGATGCGGGCCCAGGGGGGCCCGCCGATGATCACGGATGATCCCGGTACGCCAGGCAACGGCCACTGGGAAATCAATCTCGCGTGGACCGACCAGCAGACTCCCGGCTCGACGCTCCTCGGCCTTCCGCTCCTGGATGCCAACTACGGCGTCGGCGACCGGATCCAGCTCAACTACCAGGCCTCGTGGAACGTGCTGCATGCCGCTGGGCAGCCGAATGAGAGCGGCTTCAGCGACTCGCAGGTTGCCGTCAAGTGGCGCTACTACGACGCAGGGGACACGGGCCTGCAGCTCTCCACGTACCCCAGGGTGTTCTTCCTCGATCCGGGGTCCGACTCGGACCGAAGGGGAACGGCCGATCCCTACACGACGATTCTTCTGCCCCTCGAGGTGCGTAGGGACTTCGGGATCCTTTCCGTCAACGCGGATATCGGGCGCACCTTCAGCGCCGCGACGGCCAACCGGGGATGGACAGGCGGAGTCTGCATCGGGCGCGAGATCTCCAAGGGATGGGAGGTCGACGGGGAGCTGCACTGGAACGCCTCGGACCAGCTCCAGCGAACCGAGGGAATCCTGAACCTCGGGACGCGCTATGACTTCTCGAGGCACGCGACCCTGCTGCTCGCGGTCGGGCGCGACCTGCATGATTCGTTCGGGCCCCGGATCTCGCTCCTCACGTTCGTCGGAGTCCAGCTCAGGCTGTAGGGCCACGGGTCCCCCCTAGGGCTGCGCCGTCCCGGTCAGCCGGATGCGGGCCGGCGCAACCGAGCCCACGTTGTCCAGGGCCTCGAGGATCACCGTGTCCCCGGCGAAGCGAAGGTCGTAGGCCGTGGAGAACGGAGTCAGGGAGCGACAGAGCCTGAAGCTGTAGGTGTCCTCGCTCGTCCAGGCCCCGCTCGCGGCGACCGGGATGGCGTCTCCGGGGGCCGGGGAGATCGAGCCGGTTGCCCAGGAGCCCTGGCCACAGTCAAAATGCTGGTCGACGCCCGAAATGCGCAGCGTGACCGGCATGCCGGTGCCCCCGGCGGCCATGAGCGAGACGGCCTCGATATGCTGGGGGTTCTCCGGGAAAGCGTAGCGCCTGCCCGCAACCTTGGCCGCCACGGGCGAAGTCGCCTCTCCCGCCTGCACGGGCAGGCTCAGGCTTGCCAGCTTCTCGGTAAGCCGCCGGTCTGACCCGGGGTCCGCCGGGAGCGGTGCGGAGCCCAAGGCAGGGAGGATCTTGTCCCAGACGAGCGTCATGACCATCTGCATGTCGCTTGTGCCGCTCGTGATCGCGACCACGGTGTCGCAGGGCTGCATGACGATGCAGAACTGGCCGAACGCACCGTCGCCCCGGTAGAACCCGTGCCGGGTCCGCCAGAACTGGTAGCCGTAACCCTGGTTCCAGTCGCTCGAGGGATCGCTGCCGTTCGCGGTCTGGACGGAGGTGGCCGCCTCCACCCAGTCGGCGGGGACCAGCTGGCGCCCCTGCCACATCCCCTTCTGCAGGTAGAGTTGGCCGAAGCAGGCGATATCCTCCGTCCGCACGCTCAACCCGAATCCCCCGAGCGAGATCCCCTGCGCGCTGGCGTCCCACGTCGGGTTGGCGATGCCGAGAGGCCCAAAGAGCCGGGGCTGCAGGTA
>PMSP01000302.1 GCA_003168315.1 Opitutaceae bacterium | reverse complement strand
CCGTGCAGGGGTACAACCGGGCTAGTGGCTGATGAGGTTGGCCGGGCTCACGTTCGGCGCGACCGGCGGAATCGCCGGCACGACGGGGATGGCCACTATGTCGCCCCCTGAATCTGTAGCTGTTCCGTCAAAGAGGCCGATGCCACCCTCCGTGCCTGAGGCGGGTCCCGCTCCGGGGCCCCCGCGTCCTTGCGTCTCAAAGTAAACGAGCTTGCGGGCGCCGTCGGCGGTCAGCACACGCTCCTCGAGCCACTGCTCCTGCTCCGCGGTCTGCCCCTCCGAGATCTCCTTGATCTCGACGATGTTCGCCTCGCCCGGCTTGCCCGGGCGGATGATGATCTGCTGTTGGTTCTTCACCAGGCGCGGCTGGGCGAGCGGTCCCGGCTGCACCGTGGCCTCGCCCTGCACCATCGAGATGATCGTCAGGTTGTCATCGGCGACGATCACGGCCTGGCGGCCGTGGATGAACGCCGTCGCGAGCGACGTTTCGCACTCCATCGTGCTGCCCGCGACGAGCTTGCTGGTCGACACGCCGAGGATGCCGTGGTCCACGTAGATATGGGTGTTCGAGATCGAGGGCTCGTCCTCCAGGTCGCTGCGATTGGGCCGGAACGCCTCCTGGGCGAACCCGCGGATCTCGACCCTCGTGCTGACGTCAAAATAGAGCCCGGTGCCGTTTGAGAGGACCACCGAGGAGTTCGAGTTGGCCTTCGTCTCGATGACGGTTCCCTCGGCGTTGTAGACCGACTTCTTTGTCAGTTCGTCAACCTCCGTGCCCGTGTCGATCTCGGTCTCGCCCTGCGTGTCCGACACGTAAAGCTTGCTGGTCGGGCTCCTCTTGTGCGCCTGCGCGTGCGCGACCGCGGTGACGCAGGTCACGGCGAGCAGGAACCGCAGGAGGGGGCGAGTCTTAATCACCCGACGAAGGTAATAACCCGGGCCGATTCACGCAAGAGAGTATAATTGCGTAGAAAACGAAAGTTCAGAGCGGAAAGCATGGATTGGCGGGATGCGTCCGCGCGCCTTTCCGGAGGCCCCAATCCTCGCTGTAGCAATGCGGAATGCGCGATACCTTCCGCACGCTCCCAAGGGGCCTTTCAAGGCCTGCGCTTGACGGTCACCTCGGTCCTGACCGAGTTGGCGATGAAGCACTGCTCGTGGGCAAGGTGGTGCAGTTCCTCCTCGTCCGCGGGAGTCGGCAGCCTCTCGCCGCTGTAGGTGATTCTCGGATGCAGCACAGCCGTGCTGACCCAGGGAACGCCCCGCTCATTCTCGGTCATCGTCCCGATCGCCTCATCCACGTAGTCATCGACCTGGAAGCCGCGCTGATAGGCGATGTAGAGGTAACTCAGCATATGGCAGCTGGATATGGCGGCAACGAACGCCTCCTCCGGGTCCACGTTGGCGGGGTTCGAGAACGGCTCGCGGACCGCGGAGGGGGAGGGCGACGCCGGCACGACGAGGCCTCCGTCAAACGTCCACGTGTGCTCCCTCGAGTAGCGCCCCTTAAGGAAATCCGGGCCAGTTCGCTTCCAGGCGACCGTCGCCGTGTGGGTGGACATGTTGAGGCTCACGCTCCGGCGGCCTCGCCGCCGTCGGGCCCGTAGAAGATCACCCAGGTCGCGAAGTCATCGGTGAACTCCTCGAAGCGGTGCTCCGCGCCGGCGGCGGCGAAGAGGAATTCGCCGGCCTGGAAGGGGCGACGGGTGCCGGAGTTCATGAAGAATCCGCTTCCCGAGATGACGAGATAGGCCTCGTCCCGCGAATGCGGGGTCTGCAGGTCCACCTTGTCCGGCTTGCAGATCCTGAGGACCAGCGACCCGTGCTTGAAAAGCTCGCTGGAAGTCCTGCCGGAATTCTCGGCCAGGGAGGTCATCGCATTTTCGGCGGTGAGGCGCATGGGGCTTTCCGGATCTGAATGAGGGGACCCGTCGCGGACGGCAAGACCATGCCGCTCCGGGGGTGGGGATTTTCTCGCGCCCCCGGGGGGGGGCGAACACCCCATAGGAAATCCGGTGTCCAAGGGCTACGCTATGTTCCCATGAATACCCTACTCCTGATCATCGTCCTCCTCCTCTTGTTCGGCGGCGGCGGATTCTACATCGGCGGCCCCGCGTTCGGCGGCGGCGGAATCGGCCTGATCCTCCTCATCTGCCTCATCATTTACCTGATGGGCGGATTCGGCAACAGGAAGTCCGGGTAGGGCCCGGTCCGCGGGCGAGCGCCTGGTGTTAGCCCAGGCGGCCGAAGAACACCTCGGTGTCGTAGTCCATGCGGACGGCGCTATCCTTCTGGCAGCGTTCAAAGAGCTGGTCCAGCGCCGTCATCATCCCCTCGTGCCCGGGCTGGCCGGCCTTGGGCGCATACGACGAGGAAAGCAGGCGGCCCCTCAGGCCCGCGAGGTCAAGCGACTGGAAGTTGGCGAAGGTCTCCTTCTCCCATTTTCCTGGGCCGAAGAACGCGTCGAACCGGCCCTCCCTCTCGAACGCCTCGTGCCGGATGGTCCTAAAGTCCGTGCCAAACTCCTCCTTGATCCGCTCGTAGCCGACCGCGAATTCCGACTTCCCGATGACCGAGGTGTTCCAGACGAGGGTGCACCAGCCTCCCGGGGAGAGGATGCGCGAGAACTCCCGGCGCGCGGCGGCCACGTCGAACCAGTGGAAGGCCTGCGCGCAGGTGACCAGCGACACGGAGCGGTCCGCGAGGCCCGTCGCCTCGGCTGCGCCCCTGACGCTTGTGAAGTTGCGCCTGCCCGCGAACTGGACCTCGGCTGCGGACCGCATGGCGTCGTTCGGCTCGACCGCAAGGACGTGGGCGCCCGTCGCCAGCAGGAGGCCCGTGAAGATGCCGGTGCCGGACCCGATGTCGGCCACCGTGCTCGCCCCCGACAATCCGATCCGCGACCCCAGGAAGGCGATCGCCGCGGCGGGGTAGCTCGGCCGGTACCGGACGTAGTCGCCGACCCGGTCGGAGAACCGCCCGAGGGGATCCAGGGATTCGGGGGAGCTCATGCCGCCCATGTTCCGAGGACGGCGGCGCCCGCCGCAATCCCGGATTCGAGGGGGCGGCCGGGCTACGTGACCACGAGGTTCAGGATCCTGCCCGGGACATAGACCACCTTGGCGATCGTCTTTCCCGCGAGGAACGACGCGACCTTCTCATTCGCCTTCGCCAGGGAGACGGCGGCGTCCTGCGGGAGCCCGACCGG
>PMSP01000284.1 GCA_003168315.1 Opitutaceae bacterium | reverse complement strand
TCCCGAGCTCCTCGGCGAGCCGGAGCATCTCGACCATCTCGGCCGCCGCCCCCTCGCCCTGAACCCTGGCAGGCAGGACGACCACCCTGCCCCTCCAGCCGCGCCGGATCAGGATCCTCATGAAGTCCTGGACCGCGGCGCCGGTCGGCGACGTCACGAAGCCGACGACGGCCGGCATCTGGGGGATCGCCTTCTTTCGTCCCGGGTCGAAGAGCCCCTCCCCGTCCAGCCTGCGCTTCAGGGCCTCGAACTCCCTCTGGAGGGCGCCCATCCCGTCGTCGACAAGCGTCCGGACGACCAGCTGGTACTGGCCGCGGGCCTCGTAGACCCCGGTGTCGCCGTAGGCCACGACCTGGAGCCCGTCCCTCAGCTTGACCGACTGGCGCGCGGCCTGGGTGCGGAACATGACGGCCGAGAGCTGCGCGCCCGCGTCCCTGAGCGAGAAGTAGACGTGCCCGCTCGGGTGTACGTGAAGATTGGATACCTCGCCCCTCACCCAGCAGGAGCCGACTCCGCCCTCGAGGACCGCCTTCACCCGCCGGGTGAACTCGGTGACGGTCATCGGCCTGGGCTCGGGCCCGGGCCCGCCCAGCTCAATCGACGCGGGGGACATAGCGGCGGCGCAGCCAGTGGACGACCAGGGTCGCGATGAGGAGGACGAACAGCCCGATCCCGACCATCCTGAAGTTCCCGTTGAAGATTCCCTTGCCGAGGACGATCGCCCCGACCGCCATCGGCAGGTTGCAGAGCCAGGAGACGAACATGTAGAGCGTGAACGGCACCTCGGCCAGCCCGAGGATGTAGGACTGGACGAAGAAGGGGATGCCCGGGGTCAGCCGGAAGACGAGCGTCACCGAGAGCGCGTTCCCCTTCGTGACCCGGGGGACCTTGTAGCCGTAGCGGTCCGCGAGCTTGGAGAGGATCGGCCGCAGCGCGTAGCGCGCGAGCCAGTAGGTGAGGGCCAGGTTGCCCACGATGGCGACGAGCGTCGCCGCGATCGCGCCGGGGAGCGTCATCAGGGGCGCAAACGCCTCGCCCGCCACGATCGTGAACGCCGTCAGGGGCGCCCCGAGGGCGGGAAGGACCGCCGTCGCGCTGAAGAAGGCCCAGGGGCCGAGGCCGCGGATGATGGCCATCGCCCGGGTTCCCAGGGCTACATAGTCGACGCCCTTCAGGAAATAGAGGGCCCCGGCCCCTGCGACGGCCGCCAGGACGACGAGCTGCAGGATCGGGAGCTTCCGCTTCGCTCGTGGTTCCTCGGACGGCATGGCCAAGCCTGCCCGCCCTATCGATCCACCGTCAAGAACTCGCAGGCGGCGGCGGCCCTCTATCGGCTCGCTAGGGCCGGGCCGGCCGGTTGTCATTGCCGGCGGTGCCAAGCAGCATCCCACACAAGGATACGTCCCCCGCGCCCGGCATTTTCCCGCGGGGGGCCGTGGTCGCGCTCCCCGCCGTCCTCGCCCTCGTCTACGCCCTCGGGCACCTGAACTGGTACCTCGGGACGCCGCTCGGCCGCGTGCCCGTCCTCGACGAGCGCGAGAACATCGACCTGGCGGAGGCCATATTCGGGGGCACGCTTCCCGCGACGCCCTTCTACCGCGCCCCGGGCTACGCCCTCGTCCTCGCGGGGCTCAGGCTCTGCGGGGTGAGCGCCGCCGGGCTGTTTCCCGCGGCGCTCGTCCTCGGCGCGGTCCTCCACGCCGCCGGCGCCGCGCTCGTCGCCCTCATGGCGCGGCGCTGGTTCGGGACGGCCTCGGGGATTTTGGCGGGCCTCCTCTTCGCCCTCGACCCGGTGCTGGTCCACTATGCGACGCAGGCCCTGGACGCCACGCTCGGCCTCACGCTCTTCCTCGGCGGCCTCGCGGCCTTCGCCGCGGCTGCCGCCGCGCCGCGCCGCGTGGGATCCTGGGCGGCCGCCGGGCTTTGCTGGGCGGCGGCGACCCTCGTGCGCCCGAACTTCCTCCTCGTCTGGCCCCTGGTCCCGCTGGCCGCGCTCGCGAGGCCCTCGACGCGCGGCCCGCGGACGGTCGTAGCCGCGCTCGCCGGGGTGCTCCTCTTCGGCGCCGCCTCGTCCTGGCAGAAGAACGTGAGCGGCGCCGCCGGCTTCCTGCCCTGGCAGGGGGCCTACAACCTCTGGGCCGCGAACCGTCCGGGGGCGAACGGCCGCTACTACACGCAGCACATGAGCCTGCCGCCGGAGCTCGCGCGCGCCAATCCCGCGCGCGCCGAGTCGATCCTCCTCTATGCGCAGGAGACCCGGGGAGCGCCCCCGCTCACCTCCGCGATGAACGCCCACTGGCGGCAGCGGTTCCTGGACGAGGTCGCGTCCCATCCCCTCAGGTGGGGGACGCTGATGCTCCGAAAGACCTACGCCCTCATCAACAACTGGGAGCAGTACAACAACAAGACATACGCCTTCCACAAGGCGCTCTCGCCCTGGCTGCGCTGGAACCCCGTCTGCTGGGGCCTCCTCTTCGTCCTGGCCGTCGCCGGCGGCGCCCGGCTCGCCTCCGAGTCCCCCGGGGACGCCCGGCTCCTCGCGGCAGTCTCGGCGGCCTGCGCCGTGTCGATCGTCCTCTTCTTCGTGAGCGCGCGCTTCAGGCTTCCCCTGGCCGCGATCTGCGCCGTCCTCGCCGGCGGTGCGCTCGGCTCGCCCGGATTCTGGAGGGGATGGACCGCGGGCAGGCAGGCGGCCCTGGCCGGTGCGATGGCGCTGGCGGCGCTGGCCACATTCTCAAGCCTCGGCGGCGTCGACGACCGCTCGACGATTGTCCAGGACCACGTGCTCCTGGCGCGCGCAGCGTTCACGGTCGGCGACGACGACATGGCGCTTGTCGAGGCGAACGCGGCGCTGGCGATGCAGCCCTGGCATCCGGACGCGAGGGTGATCGCCGCCGCAGCGACCGCGGAGATCGCCGCCAAGGCGAAGGCCCCATGACGCCGTCCCGCGGCAGCCTCCCCGACCGCCTGGGCATCCTGCTCGCGCTCGGGATATGCGCCGGCGCGGCGTTCTGGATCGCGGACGGCGTGGCGCCCTGGGACGGCGACCGCTCCAATGTGTGGCACCACTATGAGTACCTGGCCGATGCCTTCATGGGCGGCCACACCTACCTTCCCGTCCAGCCCCCGCCCGAGCTCCTTAAACTCAGGGACCCCTATGATCCCGTCGCCAACGCCCCGTACCGGCTCTGGGACGCGAGCCTGTATCAGGGAAAATATTACCTTTACTACGGCCCGGCTCCCGCGATTGCGCTCATGGTTCCGTGGCGGATCCTCACCGGGCACAGGCTCCCGCAGCGGATGGCGGTCGCGATCTTCGCGGCGGCCGGCCTCGCAGCGCTCGCCCTCCTCCTCTGGGAGGTGCGGCTCGCCTGCTTTCCCGGGCTCTCGGGGGCAGCCCTGGGCGGGATCCTTTTCGTCGCGTTCCACGCCGCATGGCTGCCGGTCATCCTCCGGCGGCCCGGTTTCTGGGAGCTCCCGATCGTCGCGGCCGCGGCATGCCTCTGGTGGGCGCTCTACTTTCTCTGGAGGTTCCGGGAATCGGGCGGGCGGCCGGGCTGGGCCGCGGCGGCGGGCGCCGCGCTCGCCCTCATGATGGGATGCCGGGCGACCACCGTATTCGAGGCGGGTTTCGTCCTTCTCCTCCTTCTGGCGCCGTTCCCGGGACTCGCCCCGGGAAAAATCGCAAGGCTCAGGGCCGCCGCGATTGCGGCGGCCCTCGTCCTGGCCGGCGGGATCGCCCTTCTCGCCTACAACCACGCGCGCTTCGGCAGGTGGCTCGAGTTCGGCCAGAGCTACATGCTGACGGGCGACGACAACAGGGGAGCCGGCTTTTTCAACCCCTCGTACATCCCTTTCAATGCCTGGACCTATCTCAGCTCGGTGCCGGAGTTCGGACCCTATTTCCCATTCGTCCATGGCGCGTGGCCCGCCCGCTTTCCGCCCGGCTACCTCATGTTTGAGGCCATGTACGGCGCCTTTTTCGCCGTTCCCGTGCAGTTTGCGGCCGCGGCAGGACTGCTCTGGGCCTGGCGGAGCCGCCGGGACCCGGCGATGCAGGGCGCCGCGCTGGCGGTCGCGGGCGCCGCGGCCTCGACCCTGTTTGCCGGCGCCATCCTCTTCTGCTGGCAGGGAGCCTGCTCGCGCTACATTGTCGAATTGGTCGCCGGCTGGACCGTCGCGACATCGGTCGGGCTCATGGCCCTCTTTGGGTCGGATGCGCCGGTCCGCTTCGGCCGGCCGGCCCGGGCCCTCGCTGTCGCCGCCGCCTGCTGGAGCGTCGCCTGCGTGTGGCTCGCCTCGGCCGAGTTCAGGGGATTCATGAGGGTGACGAACCCGGCAACCTACAGGGCCGTCGGCCATGCGCTGGACTATCCCAGCCTTTGGTGGATCAGGATGAAGGCGATCCGCTTCGGGCCCGTCGACGTCGACGTCCGGATACCGGATGCGTCGCCCGTTGGGCGAACGATCCTCGTCGCCAGCGGCTTTCCCGAGAAAGTGAACCAGCTTGCCATCGAGCGCGTCGGCCGGGACCAGGTGCGCCTGATACTCGCGGGCAACGCAGACTCGGTCCTCGAGACGCAGCCATTCGCCGTGGGTGGCGGCCAGCTGCATCTCCGGTTGGCCGCCCCCTGGCTCTATCCCCCCGCCGAGCATCCCTATTGGGACGGTTTCGGCGAAGCCGCGCGTGTCGAGCTCCAGACCCTGTTCTCCGTGGATCGGGGGGCCCGGGCCTTGTCCACACATTCAGGACGCTCGTTCGAGGCCTCGGGATTTGAGCCCGATGTCCGCGACGCGCCGGGTCCGGCCCCGGGCCTCCCCTATGTCGAGGCGCTGAGGCTCGCCCCACTCAAACCCTAACATAGTGTCCCGCAGCCCGACCGGTCGTGACGCCGCCCCAACTCCAACCTCCACGCGATCCGCCTTCACTCCCATGCTCACCTACATCCTTGTCGGCCTCGCCGTTCTCCTCGTTGTGTTTTTCATCACCGCGGCGCTGCGGCCGGACGATCTCCGCGTCGAACGCAGCATCACCATTTCGGCTCCTGCGGCGCTCGCGTTCGCCCAGGTAAACGATCTCCGCAAATGGCAGGAGATGTCGCCCTACGTGAAAAATGATCCCGCGGCGAAATACACGTTTGCAGGGCCGGCCGCCGGGGTCGGCTCATCGGTCGATTGGGCCGGCAACGCCAAAGTCGGTACCGGCCGCATGACAATCACCGACAGCCGGCCCAACGAGCTCGTGCGCTTCAAATTTGAATTCTTCAAGCCCTGGTATTGCACCAACACGACGGACTTCATCTTCCGCTCGACCGGCTCCGGCACCGAGATCACCTGGGCCATGTCCATGAAAAACAACTTCATCGCGAAAGCCTCGGGCCTCGTCATGAACATGGACAAGATGATGGGCGAAAGCTTCGAGGCTGGTCTCGTGAATTTGAAAAACCTCGCCGAGGCTGCGGCGAAGAAGTAGCGCGGCGCGTTGCTAAGCTCTTTTCCGCCGAAGGGGCCTGGCCCTGCCTAAAGAATGCGGGTCCACGATCCGGGCAACGGCCCCCTTATGCGCCGAGAATCGTCAGCTCCTGCAGCGCCTAGAAGGCCATTCGGTCTCGTGAATGACCTCTTTTTTCCGGCTTGATTACTGCGTCCAAAAAAAGACCCTTTTTTGGACACCTACGCCGTTCGCAAGAATGGCTCCTCTTCACGGCTGCTGTTTGAGTTCCTTAGGGCATCCTTAAATTCCCGTGGGTTGCAAGGTGATGGCGGCACTGCAGGTCAGCTCGAGCTTCAAGGTCGGGAACAGACCCGTCCAGGACCACGATGGCGTGGTCCCGAACGGGCCCTCTTGACCGGATTACCTACTTTCCCGTCTCGTTGGGCTCGCCCTTGCCCGTCGTGATCAGGCTCTGGAGGCTGTCATTGACATAGAAGCCCCAGGCGCCCGAGCAGCCGCCGTAGCATTGGATGGCCGGGACCAGGCCGACGTGCGTGAAACGGACCTCGGTCTTGCCGCCCTTCCTGG
>PMSP01000024.1 GCA_003168315.1 Opitutaceae bacterium | reverse complement strand
TGCGACGGTGAGAAGCGTCCCGCGCCCACCACGTCGTCCAGGTACCGGCTCAGCACTTCATCAATGGTACCGAGGTCGACCGCCTTGGGGAGCACCTTGACCACATCAGGAATCTGGATCCGGCGCCGGCTGGTCATGACCGCGAGGTGCGTGAGGACGGCGCCCTTCGCCGGGTTCAATTGCCCGAGCTCGAGGCCCTCGATGTCGGTCACCTTCTCGGAGACCCCGTCAATGAGGGCCAGGACCCGCCGCTGGCCGAGGAGCGCGCCCGAGAGCTGGGTCGACAGCTTCGGGAGCTCGAGGATCCGCCGGAGCTCGGCCAGGACCTCCTCGTCCAGCCCGCCCTTCGTCGAGCGGATGAAGAGGGGGATCGCCTGCGGGATATCGAAGCGGCTCTCCGGCTCCGGGGCCGCGAACCAGCGCGCCAGTTGGAACGCCAGCGCCGACTTGCCCACGCCTCCCGGGCCCTCGATCGACAGCCACCAGCGGTTCCTGACCAGGTGCTTCTCCAGCTCGGTGAGGCCCCGGATGTACAATTTATTGTCCGGCATGGATGCCGGCTTCTCAAAGGGACGGGTGGACGTGCCGTAGAGCTCGTCCTCGACCTGGAGCGGCGCGGCCACCCACCTGGGACGGGCGGCGGCCTCGGGCAATCTTTCCAATTCGGCGAGCGCCGCGGCCGCGAACCTCCGGACGACGGCATCGAGCTCGCGCGGACGCGTGATGAGGAAGAGCCCCGCCAGCTGGGTCACCTTGTCGGTGGCCTTTGTCGGGAAGGGGAGCGCCGCGATCAGCGGGGCCGCCTTCTCGTGCCAGTTCACGAACGCGTACGGCCGGAGCGCGAACAGCCCGAGGATCACCCCGCAATAGAGCACGACCAGGAGCGCCAGGTTCTGGGTCGAGTGGTCCTTCGCGAACTGAAGCGGCTGGGAGAAGGCGACGTCCCAGCCCATGAACCCGATGAACGAGGCCCACGGCCCGTTCCCGAACTGGAAATCCTGGCTGATGATGTTCCACCCGTCGAACATCTCGACGTGCCCCGTGTAAACGCCCGGTCCGAGCTCCCGCAGGCTCCAGCCCTTGAGGTCCTGCCCGTAGACGAATACCCTAACGAATCCCTTGGCCAGGTCCCCGGTCGCACGCGGGCCCGAGAGCCCGATGGCGCCGAACGCGGGGTCCGGCGACAGGCGGCCCGTCAGGCTCACCTTGGGGACGACCGAGCCCCCGACGATGTTCAGCTGCACTGAGATTTCCCCGTCGAAGGGCCTCCGGTCGGCCTCTGCGGACGACGACCTCAAGACGGCCCCGTGCTCGCCCACCGCCCAGACATGCTGGCCGTCGGCCGACACGACGACCGAGTTCAGGCGGCCCACGCTGGGGGCACCCGCAACCGGGACCCAGATCACCCCGGCATCGACGGTCCGCTCGACGATGCCCTTGTTGCCCACCCCCCATCCCCTGAGCCCGTCGGCCGCAAACGCGAGCGAGCCCCCCCGGGCCCCCGGGTCATTGCCGGAAATCCAGATCCATGTGACGCCGCCGTCCGTCGTCCGCAGGGCGTCGCCGTAGTCCCCCACCGCCCAGCCGTGCAGCCCGTCCGGGGCGAACGCGACCGAACGCATGGTCCGGCTGGTCAGCACGATTCCCTCGTACTTCTCCCACTTCTGTCCCCCGTCCGTCGTCCGAAGGAAGGTGCCGTCCCCTCCCACCGCCCAGCCGCGCTCCCCATCGCCCATGAAGGCGACCGAGTCCAGCTCATTGCCCGTCGGGACGCCCAGATGCCTCTGCCAGCTCTGGCCGCCGTCCGTCGAGTTGAGGATCGTCCCATTCTCGCCGACCGCCCAGCCGCGCTTGCCGTCGGCCGCGAACGCCACGGAATAGAGGACCGGGTCCCGCGCGGCGCCGGCGGCTTCCTTCCAGTTCTCGCCCCCGTCCCCGCTTCGAAGGATGAGGCCCCCACCGCCCACGGCCCAGCCGTGCTGGCCGTCCGCGGCAAAGGTGACCCCGTGCAGGTCTTCTTCCGGGTAGTTCACGGGAGAGGTCAGCCAGGTGAACCCGCCGTCGACCGTCCGAAGGAGCGTGCCATGCGCCCCGACCGTCCAGCCGTGCAGGTTGTCGCCCAGGAAGAAGACCCCGTTGAGCGAGAGCTCGGTCGGAGGCCCCCCCACCTTCGCCCAGCTCCGGCCGCCGTCGGTGCTCTGGAGGAGGGTGCCGTAATCCCCCACCGCCCAGCCGACGATTCCATCCTGCGCCAGGCCCACCGAATAAATGCCCTCGGACGTGGGAACACCGGCCACGCTTTCCCAGGTCTTGCCCCCGTTCGTCGTCAGGAGGAGGGTGCCCTCGTCCCCTCCCGCCAGTCCCCGCTCCCCATCGGGGGAAAAGGCCACCGAGTACAGGTACTTGTCCGTGATGCTCACGGGATCTTTTGCCCAGTTCCTGCCGCCGTCGGTGCTCTCGAGGACCGCCCCATAATCGCCGACAGCCCAGCCGTGCCGGCCATCCGGCAGGAAGACGACGGACTTCAGGTATTCGGAAATGGCGATGCCCTTGGCCTTCTGCCAGGTCACCCCACCGTCGGTGGTGAACAGCATGAGCCCGTCCTCGCCCGCGGCCCAGCCGTGCTGGCCGTCGGCGGCAAAGGCGACGGATTCGAGGACAGTGTCGCCCTGGGGGCCGTCGACCTTCTGCCATTTCTGCCCCGCGTCCTCGCTCCGAAGGACGATTCCGGCCGCCCCGACGATCCAGGCCCGTTCCCCGTCGGCGGAAAGCGCGACCGAGCGAAGCGACAGGGTCAGCGGGACCCCGCGCACCTTCTCCCAGGTTTTTCCCCCGTCTTCCGTGCGAATGATAGTCCCATAGTAACCGACCGCGAGGCCCCGCTGGCCGTCGGCCGAGAAGGCGACCGAGTGAAGCTCAGTCCTGACGGGAACCCCCTCCATCCTCTGCCACGTCCTCCCGCCGTCACCGCTCCTCTGGAGGGTGCCTCCGGTCCCGACCGCCCAGCCGTGGAGACCGTCGGCCAGGAACGTGACCGAGAAGAGCGGACTCGAGAGGTCGGGGAAGCGGTAGGGCGGCGACCTGTCGGTCCGGGGTGCATTGACGGCGGAGACCTTGGCCCGGCAGCCCGCAAAGCCGCCCAGCACGAGGCCGCAGGCGAGGCCCAGTGCCAGGACCCGCGGGAGCCCGAAAGTCCCCCGACGGGGTGCCCCACCCTCATCGCCAGGCGGCCGTGCCTCAATTTTTTGGGTCAATGGAAACCCCCTTTTTTCGAGTGGGGCGGACCCATGCTGAAACGGCCCCTTGCCGATGTCCACACCGGCAAGGCAATGATTGACTTTTAAGCCGCCCGGGCGAGTTTCTTCCCCCGGTAGCCGGGGCTTTCCGAAGCCCCGAATTCAGGAGCGCGCGGACCCTCTTTTCCCGCATAGAAACGACACACTAGGAACCCCATGAGCACCCCTGACACCCTGCCCCGCCATATCCTGATCCAGTTCTCGGTCGTCCTCCTCGTCGTGGCCGCGATAGCCGCCGGCGTCTACCTCCCCCCCGGGTGGAATTTTGCGGCGATAACCTTGATCCTCGCTCTCCTCATGATCCAGATCGGCAGGGCCATCGTCGGCCTTCCCTTCGGCATCCTGATCGGCGAGCTGAACGTCATCAGCCTCGCCCGCTTCCAGATGGCCATATGGACGATCCTGATCCTCGGGGCCTACATGACCCAGGCCTTCGCGCGGATCCGAAAGGGCGACGGAATGGACGCGCTCAACGTCGCGATCGACCCCCACCTCTGGATCCTGATGGGGATCAGCACGACCTCGCTCGTCGCCGCCCCGCTCATACTGAACACGAAGAAGGACGAGGAGCCGGACGGCGGCGTC
>PMSP01000175.1 GCA_003168315.1 Opitutaceae bacterium | reverse complement strand
GATAATTAGCCACCTAACTATCTAACTCTCGGCTTTCAAGCCTTCGACCCACACGCGTCATGCCCATGCTCATGCTCAAGGACCTGCCCCGCTATGAGTGCCTCCTGGAGGTTGTGCGGCGCCATCCGGACCTGGACCCCTCGGCCTGCGAGGCCTACCTGAACCTGCTGCGCGCCGGGGACGAGGCCTACCGCAGGAGCGAGTCCTTCTTCAACGAGCACAACATGTCGCCGGGCCGGTTCACGCTGATGATGCTCCTCTACGACAAGATCGAGGGCCACCCGATCCCGCAGACGCCGGCCGACCTCGCGGACATGGCCGGGGTGACCCGCGCGACGATCACGGGCCTGGTCGACACCCTCGAGAGGGACGGCCTCGTCACCCGCGAACACGACTCCGGGGACCGAAGGATGATGCTGATCCACCTGACCCCGAAGGGGCACTCGACCCTCCAGGACGTCCTGCCGGGCCACTTCAAGCAGATGGCGGCGCAGATGGCGCCCCTCTCCGAGCACGAGCGAAGGACGCTCGTGCGCCTCCTGAACAAGATCGCCGGAGAGCCCGCGGCGCCGCACATCGAGGCACGCCACCAGTCTCCGGTCGGGAGCTCCTGAGCCCCGCGGACGGGCCCGTTTCCAGAATATTCACAGCTAATGAAAACATTCCTCATCATAATTGGCCTCGTCGCGATCCTAGCCGTGATCGGGGTCATCAAGTATCTGCAGATCGACAAGCTGATCCACACGAAGCCGCCGCTCCAGGTGGAGTCGGTGTCGACGACCCAGGCGAAGCAGGAGACGTGGCAGCAGATGCTCACCTCCGTGGGTTCCCTGACCGCGGTTCAGGGCGTCACGGTCGCGGCCGAGCTCGACGGCAAGATCGTCGAGATAGACTTCGAGGCCGGCCACAACGTGAAGGCGGGCGACGTCCTCGTCCGGCAGGACACCTCGGTCGAGGAGGCGCAGCTGCGCTCCGCCGACGCGAACGTCGAGCTGGCGCGGGTGAACCTGAGGCGCACGAAGGAGCTCCTCGAAAAGGCGACGGTTTCCCAGGCGCAGTTTGACGCCGACGCAGCCACCTCGAAGCAGTCCGCGGGCGCGGCGGACAACATCCGGGCCACGATCGCGAAGCGCACCATCAAGGCCCCGTTCTCCGGGACGCTCGGAATCCGCCTCGTGAACCTCGGCCAGAACCTGAAGGCCGGCGACGCGATCGTCTCCCTCCAGGCGCTGAACCCCATCTTCGTCGACTTTTACCTCCCCCAGGAGGAGCTGCGCCAGCTCGCCACCGGGCTCCCCGTGAAGATCTCCGGGGATGCCATCTCGGGCGCCGCCGTCGAGGGCAAGGTCACGGCGATCAGCCCCGACGTCGACTCGACGACACGCAACGTGCGGGTGCAGGCGACGGTGGACAACGCCGCGGGCCACCTGCACCCGGGCATGTACGTGGACGTTGCGGTCGAGCTTCCGATAATCGACAAGGTCCTCACGATCCCGGCGACCGCGGTCCTCTACGCCCCCTTCGGCGACACGGTCTACGTCGTCGACAGCAAGGCCGACGAGGCGACGGGCGAGAAGCAGCTGGTCGTCCGCCAGCAGATCGTCCGGCTCGGCGCCCGCAGGGGAGACTTCGTGATCGTGACCTCCGGGCTCAAGGCCGGCGACACGATCGTCACCTCCGGGGTCTTCCGCCTGAGGCCGGGCAGCGTCGTCCAGGTGAACAACGCGCTGGCGCCCGACTCGCAGCTTGCGCCGACCCCGTCCGATTCCTGAGCGCCCGAGGCAAAGCTCCATGAAATTCACAGACCTCTTCATCAAGCGCCCGGTACTGGCGCTCGTGGTCAACATCGTGATCCTGATCGCGGGGTTCCAGGCATACCGCACGCTGAACGTTCGCGAGTACCCCCAGAGCGAGAACTCGACCGTGACCGTGACGACCGTGTACGTCGGCGCGAGCGCCGACCTCGTGCGCGGCTTCATCACCACCCCGCTCGAGCGCTCGATCGCGGCGGCCGACGGCATCGACTACCTCTCGTCCACGAGCATGCAGGGCGTCTCGATCATCTCCGCCCGCCTCAAGCTCAACTACGACCCCATCAAGGCCCTCTCGGAGATAAGCTCAAAGGTCGACCAGGTGCGCAGCAACCTGCCGATCGAGGCCCAGGTTCCCGCGATCGACGTCCAGTCCGCCGACTCGCAGTTCGCGTCGGCGTACATGAGCTTCACGTCGGAGACGCTCCGCCAGAACGAGATCACCGACTACCTGGTCCGGGTCGTCCAGCCCCGCCTCTCGGCTATCGCCGGGGTCCAGCGCGCCGACATCCTCGGGGCCCGCACGTTCGCGATGAGGATCTGGCTCAAGCCCGACCGGCTGGCGGCCTTCAACATCAGCCCCTCGCAGGTCAGCGCGGCCCTGGCCGCCAACAACCACCTGAGCGCTCTCGGCAACACCAAGGGCAGCCTGGTCCAGGTCGCCCTCACGGCCAACACCGACCTGCGCTCCGTCGACGAGTTCAAGAACCTGGTCATCCGCCAGCAGAACAACGCGATCGTGCGCATTCGCGACGTCGCCGACGTCGAGCTCGGCGCCGAGGACTATGAGACCGACGTCAAGCTCTCGGGGGAGACCGCGGTCTTCATGGGCATCTTCGTCCTGCCGACCGCCAACTCGCTCGACGTGATCCACGCCGTCAACGAGGAGATGGAGTCCATCAAGAAGGACCTTCCCGGCGGGATGCAGGCCAAGGTGGCCTACGACGCGACAGCCTACATCCGCGACGCGATCCACGAGGTGTTCCACACCCTCGGCGACACGCTGCTGATCGTCGTCATCGTCATCTTCCTCTTCCTCGGGTCCGTGCGCTCGGTGCTGATCCCGATCGTCGCCATCCCGCTTTCCCTCGTGGGGGCCATGTTCCTCATGCAGGTCTTCGGCTTCACTCTGAATCTCCTGACGCTGCTGGCCATCGTCCTCTCGGTGGGGCTGGTCGTCGACGACGCGATCGTCGTCGTCGAGAACGTCGAGCGCCACCTCGCCGAGGGGCTGACCCCGCTCAACGCGGCGCTGGTGGGGGCGAAGGAGCTGATCGGGCCCATCATCGCCATGACGGTGACGCTGGCCGCCGTCT
>PMSP01000215.1 GCA_003168315.1 Opitutaceae bacterium | reverse complement strand
GAGCCCAAGGTGGATCTTCTTGTCGTCGGCCCTGATCGTCATCGCCGGCACAATCTCGCTGTACGCCTGGATTTCCGGCCAGAGCCCGGTATACGGCGATTTCACCCTGGACTACACCGAGCGTCTCGCCTCGGGGCACGAGGACCTGTCCCTCAGGCCGGATCCCCGCCTCCTGACCGCCGCGAACCCCTATGACCCGCAGGGTCATCCCGGCGTCCCCGCGGTCCTGGATGCCTCGTACTTCAAGGGGCGCTATTATGTGTATTTCGGGCCCACTGCGTTCGTCACGCTGCTGGTACCGTGGTTTCTTCTCACGGGCCGCCACCTGGGGGAGCCGGCGGCGGTATGCCTCTACGCGTGCGGAGGATTCCTGCTGGCGGCGGCGGCCATCCTTTCCGCCCGCCGGAGGTATTTTCCGAACGGCGGACGCTTCGCCGCCGTCCTGGCAATCCTGCTGGTTGGCCTCGCGAGCCCGGCGGAACTCGTCACACGCCGCCCCGGAATCTACGAACTGGTCATCATTTGCGCCTGGTTTCACCTGGCGCTGGCCCTGGTTTGCGCCTTTCAGGCCGTCCACTCGGGAAAACGGAGCGGGCCATGGCTGGCGGCAGCCTCAATTTCCCTGGGCCTCGCGGTTGGGAGCCGGGCCACCTATGCGCTCGGCGCGGCCCTTTTCCTCATTTGGGTTTGGGCGTTCACCACGCGCCGGCTCTCACGGGTGTTCAGCCGGCGCCAGTGGCTCCTGTGCGCATTCCTTCCGCTGGCCCTCATCGGGGGCGCCTTGGCGGCCTTCAACTGGTCCAGGTTTGGGAACCCGCTTGAATTTGGATTCAGCTACCAGATCAACGAGCTGGATCGCTCCAAGGTCGCCTTTTGGGGCCTCGGCAACTTTGGCTTCAATCTGGAACAGTATCTCTTCAGACCCTGGCGGCTCGGCACCTATTTTCCGTTCTTCTTGGGCGAGCGGGCTGGGCCGATAAGCACGCTCAAGAATTACGGCCGAACCGAGTTTCTCTACGGGTTCCTCGCCACGGTTCCCCTGCTCGCCCTCCTGGTGGCCGCGCCCTGGGTCCTCAGGCGCACGCCAAGGCTTGCCATGCTCGCCCTGCTGGCCGCGGGAGTCTCGCTCCTCAACCTCTTTGCGCTTCTCGGGCTCATCAACGGTTCCTACCGGTACCAGGTGGACGTTGTCCTGGGACTGCTTCTTGTCCTCGGATGGACCCTTCTCGTCCTCTTTGAAGGATCCGTCTTGGCCGGCAAGGTTCGGGTTCTGGCACTGACCGGAACGGCGCTCTTGGTGGCCTTTTCCTGCGCGGTCACCTTCTTTGCGCAGTTTGCACTCCTGGACGTCTTTGAAGGTGCCCATCCCCATGGCTTTGAGCGGCTGAGCCGGATCTTCAACCGCCCCGTTTTTTGGGCGCAGTCCCTGCTCGGCTATCGTCCCACCGTCCCATTCGTGACCCTTCAGCTGCCCGGGGATAAATACGGCCACGTGGAACCTCTCCTCGTCGTGGGAGAGAACGCCCTTCAGGATTTCCTGTACCTCTACTATACGGGTCCCGGGCTCCTGCAGATAGGATATGAATCAATTGGCCGCGGCGGACCGGTCTCCGCCCCGGTAGCCGTGGATTACGCCGTTCCCCACACGGTCCAGATTTTTTATGGAAGCCTGGTCCCGCCCGAGGGACAGCCGCTCCTCGAGGGTCTGAGGCCCAGCGAGGCGGCTGCGCTGCGCCGCACCCTTGTCGTCACGCTAGACGGCCGACCCATTTTGGACGGCTGGGCCGATTTCCACCGCACAAAGGGCCTTTTTTTCTGGGGCGAGAGCCCGGACGACCCGGCCTTCGGGAGGTACTTCACCGGGAAAATCATTTCTCGATCAAGGGCTCCGCTGGTCACTGATCCGTCTCCGGAACGCAGCAGGGGCCTCTCATTCGGCACCATGCGCCTCGCCGCAGACTTTTCCGCGCTGGCGGTGGGGTCGCGCGCGCCCCTGGTCTCCGCCGGATATCGCAACCAGGGCGATCTGGTCTTTCTCGAGCGGATGAGCAAAGACTCAGTGCGCGCAGGGGTGATCGTGGACGGAGCGGCGCCTGAAACCGGGCCCATACTCCAGCTTGACCCCTCCCATCCCCACGCGGTCGAGGTGATTCTGGGCAGCCTGCTGCCGCTCACGGGGAGCCCGGCATGGCCGGAGGAGGTGGCACTCGCCAGGCAAGAGGAGCTTAAGAGAAAGGTCTTGGTGACTGTCGATGGCCGTGTTGCGCTGAGAGTGAACGAGGAAACTCCCGATGCCGCTCCGTCCACCGTGGTGGCGGGAAGCAACGCGATAGGGGTTGCGGGCGTCGATTCCGCGTTCGGCAGCGGATTGGTGGAGCAGGACCGCGACCTGCTCCGGTTGACCATCGACAAGCTGAACCGTTCTCCCGATCCGTAAACGGGTGTCGCCAAACGGTCTGTCTACGGGCGCACGTGTGGCCTAGCTCAATTCGCAGTAAGGAACGATGAAACGATCCTCCGGCTTGAAGCCTCAGATACGCCGGATTTCTCGGCAAATTCAGGCCAACGCCTAATTGAAGCCGCTACCGACGACAAAAATGCTTTCGCCTTCCCGGGCTTAAGGCCGGCTTCGGCAGCCAACTTGAGCAGGTCATCGACGCCGGGCTTTCCACTTCCGTCCACCGTCATGTTATGCTCGCCGTTAACGCCCTCGGATTGGGTGATGTCATATGCCGGCGAAAGCCGCCAGCCGCCGCTCGGCCCCGCGATAAAGGCGTGATTCCTAACGTGGTCGTCGCGGTTGTGGGCGAGCACATTGAACGTGGCCCTAAGGAACGCCTGCTCGACCTGTGAAAAGTCCTTGGTGAGGTCAAAGACGACGGAAAGAAACTCCTTGTAGTCGCGATTGGGATGACAGAAGTCGGAATGGACCATTCCGCCGAATGTGTGGGTGTGGATCCGCGTTCCGTCAGGGCTGCGATCAAAGCGCTGGATGCCGAAGAAGCGGCCTGCTGGGGTGTCAAAGAGCTTAGTTGCTGGCATGTCCACGCCCGCCGCCCGGGCCATGTCCGCATAAGCGGCCTCTATGCTTCCCGCATCCGCCGGATCTTGACGGGCGCGAAATTTGACAAGCCAATTTTCGAAACCCTCTCGTGGCG
>PMSP01000093.1 GCA_003168315.1 Opitutaceae bacterium | reverse complement strand
CCCCGGCCAGCGCGGGGCCGGTCTCCCCGATCAGCACCGCGTGGGAGAGGCGGGGGGCGATCCTGCGGGCGAACCCGGGAATATCGCCACCCTTGGAGCGGCCGCCGGCGATCAGGACCACGGGCTTCTGGAAGCCGGAAAGCGCTGCCTCGACGGCATGGAAGTTGGTGGCCTTCGAGTCATTCCAGTAGGTGACACCCTCGAACGTCCCGAGGTTGGAGAGCCTGTGGCGGCCGAGGCGGAATATTTTTGCCGCCGCGTAGAGGGCGGCCTCGCTGAGCCCCTCCGAGCGCCACCAGGCCTCCGCCAGGATGAAGTTCTCGCGCTGCGGGTAGGATGCGAAGGGCGTCCCCGACAGGCGGGGATCGCCCGGCTGGCCCTCGGTCTGGACGAGCGAGCCGGGTGGGATGGACCGTCCGAACTGAGCTGCGTAGCGCGCCACGGAGCTGCCGGCGAAGAACCGGCTGGGGGGCGTCCGCAGGACCAGCTCCCACTTTGCCGTGAAGTAGGCCTCCATCCCCGGGTGCCGCTCGAGGTGGTCCTCCGCGAGGTTTGTCCACAGGAGCGCGTCGGCGCAGAAGTGCCCCAGCTGCTCTGCCTGGAAGGAGCTCACCTCGCAGACCGCCGTCGTCTCGGGCGTCCCACCGTCCTCGTCCGCGACGAGTCTCGTGAAGGGATATCCAATGTTCCCGGAGGCAAGGGCGCGCCTCCCCACGCTGGACAGCGCGCGGGCGAGGAATTCCGTGAGGGTCGTCTTTCCGTTGGTCCCGGTGACGGCGATGACGCGGCCCCGCCAGAAGAGGGAGGCGAAGTCGATCTCCGCCATGCAGATGCAGCCGGACTTGCGAGCCGACTCGAGCCAGGGATGGTGGAGCGAGAAACCCGGGGAGAACACGACCAGCTCGTGCTCCCTCGCAGCCTCCCTTGTGAACTCCGTCCCGCGCTGGTCATAGAGCACGGCTGTCGAGCCGAGCTTGGTGAGGAGGGCGATCGCCCCGCCGCCGCTCACGCCGGACCCCAGGACGGCGACGGGGCGCCCAAGGCGGGAACTCAGGAAGTCTGGGATCGTGAGGGGCATCGTTCAGCGGATCTTCAGCGTGCCGAGTCCGGCGAGGGCGAACATGAGCGAGAGGATCCAGAACCGAAGGACGATCTTCGTCTCCGGCCACCCGGCCTTCTGGAAGTGGTGGTGGATTGGCGCCATCCTGAAGAAGCGCCTGCCCTCCCCCTGCATTCGCCGGGTGTACTTGAAAACACCGACCTGGATGATGACGGAGGCCGCCTCCCACACGAAGACGCCCCCGACGATGATGAGGGTCAGCGGCTGCTGGACCATGAACGCGACGATGCCGAGGAGCCCGCCAAGGGCCAGGGAGCCCGTGTCCCCCATGAAGAGCTCGGCCGGGTGGGAGTTGTACCAGAGGAAGGCGAGGCCGGCCCCGACCAGCGCGCCGCAGACGACGGAGAGTTCACCGGTCCCGGGGACGTAGCTGATCAGGAGGTAGTCGGCTATCCTCACGTTGCCGGCGGCATAGGCCATGATCCCATAGGTCAGGGCGACCGTGATCGTGCAGCCGATTGCAAGCCCGTCCAGGCCGTCCGTCAGGTTGATCGCGTTCGAGAACCCGACGATCCAGAGGTAGACGAACACGGCGAGGGCGGCGATCGGCATGCTCGCGATCACGGGGTGCTTAACGAAGGGCACCCACAGCTCGCGGATCTTCCCGGAGCTGTCGGGATGCAGAAGGAGGGCCGCCAGGGCAAGAAGGGTGATGACTGTCTGCCAGAAGATCTTTGCCCCGGACGAGATCCCGTTGCGGTTCTTCCTGACAACCTTCAGGTAGTCGTCCCTGAATCCCACTGCGGTGAGAGCCGCGTAGACGAAGAGGGCTACCGTCACCCAGATGTTGGGGGCCGCCCAGAGGATCGAGCTGCCGAAGACACACGCGAATATGAGGAGCCCCCCCATGGTCGGGGTGTTCTTCTTGTCGAAGCGGCTTGCGAGATCGCCGGTGCGGTCGTCGTCGTAGTGCTGGCCGAACTTGAGGCGGCGCAGGTGGGCGATGAGCCACGGGCCGATGACGAAGCCGATCAGCGATGCGGTTCCCGCGGCAAGGAGGGTCCGAAGCGTGAGGTAGCGCAGGATGCGCAGCGGCCCGTAGGCGCCCTCGTATCCCGCAAGGAGGCTAAGCATGGGAGGCCTCCGCGTGGTCGTGGCCCGAGAAGGCCCGCTCAAGCTCGTGGCGCCTGCTGCCCTTGACGAAAACCGATCCCTTGAAGGCCGCCAGCCGCGCCGAGAGCGGCCCAATGGATTCGGCGATCTCGATCTGCGCTGGATCGGCGCCCGAGTCGAGGGCGCCCTGGCGAATGGCCGCGGCCAGGCTGCCGATCGCCACCAGCTGGTCCTGCGGGCGCAGCGTCAGGGACCTGCCGAGCTCAAGGTGGTAGCGCTCGGATCCGGTTCCGAGCTCCTCCATGCAGCCAATGACAAAAAGCTTGGGCTCGGCGATGGGAGCGACCGAGTTGAAGGCCGCGAGGGCGTCCGCCATCGAGGCGGGATTGGCGTTGTAGCAGTCGAGGTAGACGCGGCGACCCTCCGAATTCGTCCATTCGCCCCTGAGGGGGGATGGGTGCCAGGAAAGGAGCCTGCGGGCGACCTCCTCCCTGCGAATGCCGATCCTCAGGGCCGCGCAGACCGCGACCGCGGTGTTCTGGGCCATGCCGTCGGTCACGCGGCCGAGCACCACCGCGACCGGCGGCGGCTCCCCGAAGGAGACAGTGACCCTCGTGCGCTCGCCGGCGTGGGTCGTCTGGAAGGGGATCCTCAGCCCGCCGGGCGTGGCCGCGGCGGCCCTCCCCGCGGGCTCAAGCACGATGCAGCCCTCAGTGGCGAGGTCGCGGAACGCGGCGTAGTCCTCACAGGAGCTCGGGAAGACGCAGGCGCCGCCCTTCCGCACGGAGGCGGCCAGGATCGCCTTCTCGCGGGCGACCGTCTCGACGTCGCCAAGGTCGGCCAGGTGCGCCGGGCCAACCAGGGTCACGATGGCGAGGTCGGGGTCGATCATCGCCGCCAGCGTCTGCATCTCGCCGGGCGCGCTTATCCCCGCCTCGATGACCGCGAACTTGTGCCGGTTGCGGTCAAGGCGGCAGAGGGTGAGGGCGACGCCGATCTGGTTGTTCAGGTTGCCCTCGGTCGCCATCACCCCGGCGGCCTCGCCGCCGAGGAGCAGGGCGAGTATTTCCTTCGTCGAGGTCTTGCCCGCGCTTCCGGTAATGCCGATCACCGTCCCGGTGAACGCGCGGCGCCGCTCGCGGGCGATCGCCTGGAGGGCAGCCAGCGGGTCGGCGACGACGAGCTGCGGAAGGGGAACGGCCGGATCCGCCCTCGCGACCATGGCCGCGGACGCCCCCGACCCGTAGGCCTCCCCGATGAAGTCGTGCCCGTCGCGCTTCGCCGTCTTCAGGGCGACGAAGACCTGACCCGGGAGCATCCGCCGCGAGTCAATCGAGAAGCCGGTGGGAGCGTCGCCTGGATGACCCGACCAGCGGCCTCCGCTCCACCGGGCCAGGGATTCTGGGTCGAATGTCGGCATCAATTTCTCAGGGCCTTTACCCCGATCAGCTCCCTGACGACCTGCCTGTCGTCGAATGGGATGACGGTGTCGGCAAATTCCTGGTAGCCCTCGTGGCCCTTGCCCGCGATCAGCAGGCTGTCCCCGGCCCTGGCGCTGTCGAGCGCGACACTGATCGCCCGGCGGCGGTCGTCGACCCAGGTGATCCTGGAGGGGTCGACGACTCCCTCCCTCATGTCGGCAAAGATCCTCCCGAGCTGCTCGCCGCGCGGGTTGTCGGCGGTGGCGAAGGCATGGTCGGCGATGTCCTGGACGGCCCGAACCATCGCCGGCCGCTTCGTGCGGTCGCGGTTCCCGCCGCAGCCGAAGACGACAAGGAGCCGGCCGGGGGTGATCGCCCGCAGCATCCCGAGCGCGTTTCGCAGCGCGTCNNCGTGTGCGCGTAGTCGACCAGGACGTTGAACGGCTGGCCCTCCTCTATCCGCTCCATGCGCCCGGGCACCCCCTTGAAGCCCCTGATCCGGGGAAGGAAGACGGCAGGCTCGCGCCCAAGGCCCCATGCCGTGGCCGCCGCGGCAAGCAGGTTGGACACGTTGTAGCGCCCGATGAGGGGCGACTCGACGGGGAGGGACCCGCCCGGCCATGCGAGCGTGAGGGTGGTGTCCCTGAAGTTGAGGACGACGTCCTCGGCGCGGACCTGCGCGCGGGGATTCTCCCCGAACGTGACGAG
>PMSP01000253.1 GCA_003168315.1 Opitutaceae bacterium | reverse complement strand
GTGTCGCGCACCGAGCCCACGTGGCACACGGCGCAGTTCAGGAAGACGCGGTCGAGGCCCTGGACCTTGCGCTTGGACACCCCGACCGGGAGGTCCTTGCCGGGTTCATAGATGAACCCGAGGGATTTGAGGCCCTTGCCGGGCAGGTACTCGGGGAAGAGCTCCGGGAGCGCCATCCAGACGGAGTAGGGGATCCCGGAGGAGCGCTCGCCCCCGGTCGAGCCGTACTTGAAGTGGTCCTCGATCTTCTCATAGGTGACGGGGACGTCGCTCGTGAACCGGATGACGGCGGCGATGGCGAGGACGAGGGCGCCGGCAAGGATGATGATCCAGAGGAGGCAGCCGCCCCGTGCCCTGTCGCGGGGGATCCGGGCTCGCTCGTGCGTCATGGCGGGTGCGGGGGAAGCCGGCAGGGAGCGGATGCCCGAAGTCCCCGGCCCTCAGCTCGGGAACTCGAGGGCGAAGCCGATCAGCTCCCTTGTCCCCCACCACACCTTGCCGAGGTAGAGGTGGGTCACGGGATCGATGAGCCGGATCTCGTCCCGGATCTTCTGGGCCAGGAACGACGTCTTCGAGTAGTCGAGGATGATGCAGGGCTTTCCGTCAAACCAGCTGGTCGTGTTGTAGACGCGCGCCACGATCCCGTGGAAGCCGTCCGCCCCGAGCTTGTTGATCAGGGTCGTCCCGCCTCCCTCGGGGTTGGGCGTGAATATCTTCCCCTGCCACACGAGGTCGTGCGAGAGGCGGGCGATCACGTGGTCCCAGAACGTTCCCTTCCAGAGGACGACCTCGCCCGCGGCGTTCCCTTCCGGGATGGGCGCCGGGGCGCCGGACGTGAAGAGCANNCAGGGACCGGCCGGGCTAGAGCGTCTTCAGGTACTCGATCAGCGCCCGCTTGTCGTCGTCGGCGAGCGAGGAGCCGAAGGTGTGCCCGCGGTCCTCGACGAAGTCCGGGCACTTGCTGACGGCGAGGAGCGCCGGCCCGAGGTCCTTTGCCATGAGCGCATTCGTGGCGTCGGCGTCCAGGTGCTGGGTCTTTATCTGGGCGAACACCTCGTTCATCTTGATGAAGAGCGCGAGGAGCCTGGCGGGATCGGCGTCGGGATCGACGTTGCCGAGGAGGTTGATCGGCGTCCCGGCCGGGATCGGGCCGATCCGGACGTAGCCGTCGGGGTCGGCGTGGGGCCTGAGGAGCGTCTTCAGGGGCTCGGGGATGACCGCCATCTGGAGCTGCAGGTTGCACTCCTGGCTCGTCCGCCAGATCGAGTCGTTGCCAAGGCGCTTCTCGGGCCAGAGGAGTTTCTCCACGGCGTCGTTGAAGGCGTCCAGCCTGCCGGCCACCGAGGGGTCGCCCGTGAACTTCCCCAGCATGTTGTTGTGGAGGAAGGGGGCCGTCGACCACATGTTGATGAGGGACGGCGTGCGGTAGTAGCCCGGGCCGCCCGAGGGCGCCTGGAACTCGTCCGTTCCCCCGGTGAAGGGGTTGTAGACCTCGATCTTGCCCACGGAGGGCAGCGCCTTGTAGGTGTCGGACGAGAAGTTGTCCCAGACGTGGCCGCCCTCGGCGTTGGTGGCGAGGGCGCGCGCCGCGTTTGTCTTTATCCTCGTCACCGGGTAGCGCTTCTCGTTGGAGAAGAAATTGTCGGTGGCGAAGTCGTCCTGGAGCACCGCGGCGGCGAACCAGGCCTTGGCATCGGCGGTCCCCTCGGGCGGCTGCTTGCTCGAGTGGCAGCCGGCGCACGAGCTCGCGAAGGCGAGCTTGCCCCTCTTCAGGATCTCCGGGTCCTGGGTCAGGTAGGCGTTGCCGCCCGGGGCGTCCGCGAGCTTCATGGGCTCCAGCCGCATGAAGAACTTGGCGACGTTCCCGACCTTGCGCTCGGTCGCCCGCCAGTAGACCGAGTTCTTCTCGGCCATGGAGATCTGGAACGGCTTCTGCGGCGTGAGGCCGATCAGCGCGTTGTGGCGGGTCAGCCAGTACTGGGAATACATGCCGATGTTGATGTAGACCCGCAGCGTCGCTCCCGGGACGCCGACGGAATCGGCGCCGTCTTTCAGGATATGCGGGACCATCATGGTCGCCTGCTCGCCGGGCAGGAGCAGCGTGTCGCCCGAGACCGTCTCCTGGTGGGCGACGGCGAGCCGCGCGCTTAGCTCGAAGATGGGGTTGATCGCGTTCGGGTTGTTGATGTGGTCGGTCGCGATGCGGGAGGTGTCGGACGTCCCCGGCGGCTGGAGCTTCAGCATCTCGTAGAAGAAGCCGCCCTCCTTCACGTTGTGGGCGAAGACCTTCCCCTCGCGGATGTATTGGTTGCCGATCGCCGAGGCCAGGTTGCCCCACTCGGGGCTCTCGGGGTCGGCCGGGGGGCGGGTCGGGTTGAAGGCGATGTGGCACGCGCCGCAGGACACGCCGACCCGGTACGGCCGAACGAGCGTCGCGTCGACCGCGTAGGTCGGGTCGCTGTAGAAGCGGGCGCCGTCCCATTTCTTCTTGGCCTCGGCGTCGAAGGCCGGGTTGGGGAAGAGCCGGAAGCCCATTATTCCAGAGGAGCGGCCGTAGACCTTCGGGTCGATGGCCGCGGATTCCGGGGTGTCGGCCTCGTCGATCCAGAGCCCGAACTCGTCGGGCTTGGTCGCCTGGCGGTAGCCCGGCTCGTTGATGAGGCCCATGTCCTGGAACCGCGTCGCCCTTGCGCGGGAATCGATCGTCTTCAGGAGGTCGATCATCCCGTAGCTCTCGCGGGACATGCGCTCCCGGAACTGCTCGTCGCCGCCGGTCCAGAGGTTCCACGTGTTGCGGCCCTTGATCTCGTCCTGGGAAAGCGCGAGGCCGCCGTCCATCGGCTGGAACACATCGACCGCCAGCTCGGGGAAGTCATCCGGGGTGCGGCCGCCGCCGTCGTCGACCAGCGAGACCTCCGGCGCCGTCCTGCAGGCCGCCAGCGCGAGCACCGCGGTGAATCCGGCCCAGTGGCGCAGGGTGATCTTCTTCATGGGGGTCATGTTGTTCCGACGTTGGATTCAGCGGATCACCGGGGCCGCGGCGCGCTGAAGCCACCTTGGACTAGGGAGCACGGCAAACGCCGCTGGGCGCTCAAGATCATTCGCCTTGGGGTTGGAAAGTTTGCGGGACTTTTACAGGTTTTTGAAGGGGATCAACGTTTGCTTTTGGCGTCCATCGGGGAAACTTCGTCCGCACTTCACCCGGCCCGGCGGGCACGATCAATCAAGGCGCGTACATGCTTTTACGTATTCTTTGGGCTCACTCCCCTCGGCCCGGTTCGAGGACTGTGAACGCGGCCCGGTCGGCCGCCGGGTGACGCGCTGAATTGACAACGCGGGCAAACACGCGGCAGAAATGGGGACAATCATGCCAATAAAAAAATCAAAACCCCTTTCCGGCAGCGAGCGCGGCCTTCGGTCCGGATCCACGCTGATCGGAGCGTCCAACCCGAATCAGCGCTTTGAAATCACGGTGCGCGTGCGCCCGCGCAGCGTCCTGCCGCTGCCGGACAAGATGGGCATGGTGCTCCCGGGCCAGCGCAAGTACATGAGCCGCTCCCAATACGCCGCGGCCCACGGCGCGGCGGCGGCGGACCTGGCCAAGGTGAAGGCGTTCGCGAGGAAGCGCGGCCTGAGGGTCGTCTCGGCGAGCCCCGCGGAGCGCAACGTGAAGCTGTCCGGCACCGTCCGGGCGTTTTCCGCCGCATTCGACGTGAAGCTGATGCAGTACTCGCATCCCGACGGGGACTACCGGGGACGGATCGGGAGCATCCATCTGCCGCGGGAACTCACCAAGGTGGTGCAGGGCGTCTTCGGCATGGACAATCGCCGGCAGGCCCGCCCGCACTTCAAGCTCAAGAAGAAGGCCGGCAAGAAAGCGGACAAGAAGGCCGGCAAGAAGCCCGGCAAGGCGGCCGGCGCCAGCCCGGTCAGCTTCAACGCGACCGATGTCGCCGCGCTCTACGGCTTTCCCGCCGGGACGGACGGCACCGGCGAATGCATTGCGATCATCGAGTTCGGCGGGGGATACAACCCCTCCGACCAGGCAATCTATTTCAAGAATCTCGGCATCAAGCCCCCCTCCGTCACGAGCATCGGGGTCGACGGGGTGACCAACAAGCCGGGCGACCCCAATTCCGACGGGGAGGTCGCACTCGACATCGAGGTCGTGGGCGCCGTCGCCCCCGGGGCGAAGATAGTCGTCTATTTCGCGCCCTTCACCGAGCGGGGATGGGTCGACGTCCTCGCGACGGCGATTACCGACAAGGTGAACAAGCCCTCCATCGTGACGATAAGCTGGGGGTTTGCCGAGGGCGCGCCGGTGCAGGGCTTCGAGTGGACCCAGCAGACGGTCCAGGCGGTGAACGAGACGCTGCAGGCCGCGGCCGCGATGGGCGTGACGGTTCTGACCGCGGCCGGCGATGACGGGTCCGTCGACCAGGTCAACGACGGCCACGGCCACGTCGACTTCCCCGCCTCGAGCCCATTTACGCTGGGCTGCGGCGGCACGCGGCTCATTGCGTCCAAGGGCGCGATTGCAAGCGAGACGGTCTGGAACGACGGAAAGGGTTCCGGAGGGGGCGGTGGGATAAGCGACCTGAATCCGCTCCCGACCTGGCAGGCCGGCATCGTCCCGCCGTCTGTGAACCCGGGCGGCCACGTCGGCCGCGGCGTGCCCGACGTCTGCGGGAATGCGGATCCCCTCTCCGGATACAAGATCGTCCTGAATGGAAAGTTCACCTCTGTCGGCGGAACGAGCGCCGTGGCCCCGCTCTGGGCCGCCCTCTTGGCGAGGATCAACCAGAAGCTCGGCAAGCCGGTCGGGTATTTCAACCCGCTCCTCTACAGCACGCTCGGCAAGGCCGGCTGCTTCAACGACATCGTCACGGGAAACAACGACACCTCGGGCCACGTGGGCGGATATTTCGCCGGCAAGGGCTGGGACGCCTGCTCGGGGTGGGGCAGCCCGATCGGCGAGGCTCTCCTGAAGAGCTTTGGGGGATGACCNNATGACCGGGCCCGAGGCTTCCCAAGGAGTTTTCATCATGAAGAAGAAAAAAGCCCCGAAAGCTCCCAAGGCTCCCAAACCCACCAAGGCCCAGAAGTCCCCGAAGTCTCCCAAGGTCCCGAAGGCCCCGAAGGTGCCCAAGCCGCCGAAGATCGTCGGCACAGGCGGCCGGCTGTTCGCGAACCCGGTTCCCGGCGCGGACGAGACGTCCTTCC